>CAMJKR010000261.1 GCA_946406415.1 uncultured Selenomonadales bacterium
GGGTTTGACCTTTGCCGCACGTTGCTTACGATTAATCCGCGCACAAATGTGGTGTATTTGACTGCGTACATCGAATATTCCTTCGACGCGTGGAGCACCGGAGCAAGCGGATTCCTACTCAAGCCGATTACGACAGAAAATGTTCGTGCGCAATTAAAAAACCTCCGTTATCCGTTTTCGTTTGGAGGTGCACAGGATTGAGTTTGAAGGAAATTTATTTTTTCATATACGGCGCGATGCTAGTATTGACGATGCTGACATTGTGGATTACCCTCATCATTCCCAACCCGAATCAATGGAACAAAAGGTTCTTCGTCGCCATGTTTGCAATTTTCGTGCTGTGTATGATTGACTTTTCCGTTGACCTTTTGGTTTACGATGATCCGAACATGGCACTGGCGGCAAAAATTGCCGTTTACTTTGAATATCTGCTCCTTTCGATACCGATGCCCATGTTTACGGCTTATCTGTTACGCACTTGTGGGGAAAATTGGCTAAAAAGTCCTCTGTTTCGCACCGTCGTCGTTCTGTGGATAATATATTTTATCCTATTGGCAATCGCGCAGTTTACGACGTTCCTATATTATTTCACACCGGATAACCAATATATTCTGGTGACTCCTATTTTCGCGGTGATGTTTCTCAATCTGGCAAGCGTTATAAAGAGACGCGACAAGTTGCCAAGAAAATACTATATCGCTTTTCTGATTCATCTGATCCCGTTGCAAGTCGCCTTGCTCGTCAATAACACAATTATCGAAACTAATACCGTATTCGCCGTTTTAGGCATTTGCGTCTCTACGCTCGCAATGTTTGCAATTATTCTTTACGACCAGATTGAGTCATATGTAGGGCAACAGCGGGAAATTGCTCATCAACGCGCAAGTATTATGGTTTTGCAAATGCGACCGCACTTTATCTACAACGCCATGATGAGTATCTACTATCTTTGCGCCAAGGATCCCAAAAAGGCTCAGCAAGTCACACTGGATTTTACGACCTATCTTCGTAAAAATTTTACCGCCATTGCCAGCGAGGATACAGTGCCCTTTTCCGACGAATTGGAACACACCCGCGCTTATCTTGCCGTTGAGCAGGTTCAGTTCGAGGACAGCCTTTTTGTAGAATACGATACGCCGCATAAAAATTTTCGCTTGCCGCCGCTGACACTTCAACCCATTGTAGAAAATGCCGTAAAGCACGGCATGGATCCGGAGTATGCTCCGCTTTACATCTCTATTAAAACCCGTGAGACGAATTCCGGCAATGAAATTATCGTTGTGGATACTGGTCCCGGATTTGCACCTGTTGATGAAAATTACGAGCCGCATACTGCATTGGCAAATATACGGCAACGGCTGGAAATGATGTGCGGCGGAAAAATGACGATACGCCCCCGCGAAGGTGGCGGAACCGTGGTAAATGTGATAATCCCCTGATATTTTGTCCACAGTAACAGAATAAATTCGGTAAGGATATCTGCAAAGAGTCTGAATTGTCCAATGGATAACTTTATGCTAAAATTTCAAGCAGTAAGGAGAGTGAGCGATGAAAAAGTATTTTATAGCAGGCTTGGTGTTTTTGCTAATCTTATCCGTTGGACTTATATTTTACGGTATTTGGCTCAACAATCGCGGCGAAGTTCAGATAACGCAGAGAATGTCCGAGAGTAAATTAGATTTGCCAGGCGTAAAAGTAGACTGGCGCGAGCTTTATCCCAAAGTTATGCTAAGCGATGTAAATCTTTATTCCGACGATATGGTTGATGCCGTCACATTGATAAACGGGCGAATTACAGAAACTTTTGCTCCAAAAAATAGCCGCGTTCGACAGGGCGAAGTTATCTTTGTCGTTGAAAATGAAGATATAAGCTTGGAGCTGAAGGAGGCAGACGCGAATATTTTAGAAGCGACTGCGCAACTAAAGCAAGCCGAAAATGTTTACGATAGGCAAAAACGTTTGCTGGAAAGAAAAGCAACTTCGGCTGCAAGACTTGACGAAGCTGAAACATCTTATAAGGCGGCGCAAGCTCGTTTGGAAATGTATAAGGCACAACGGGATAAATTGCTAATGCAAAAAAGCCGGCAAGAAGTAATCGCGCCCATTGACGGAAAAATTTTAGTGTTGTACCGTCAAAAAGGTTCCTATGTAAATGCGGGTACGTCTTTGGCATTGATAGGAGATTTTTCAACGCTGTATTTTTCGACATCGGTAGATGACGAAGACGCGCGGTATCTTGAAATTGGCGAACAGGCAGAGTTGATTTTTGACGAAAATGATTTCCAAAAAGTTTACAGCACAGACTACGCAGCGGGTAATAAGGGCAACGAGCAAACTTTTACGGCAACGGTCGAGGGAATAACGCCGCCTTTGGGAGAACCTGCAGCAATTCGTAATGTAATTTGGTCAGTAGATAATTCTTCGGAGCTATTGGAGTCGCAAATTTACGGCGCAGTAAGTTTTCAGTCGCACTCGTCATATCAATGTTTAACAGTTCCGCTTGACGCGATTATAGATACTGATGAACCAACGGTATTTGTCGTGACAGAGCAAGAAACTATCGAGCGGCGTAAAATCAAAGTCGGTGCCAATGACGGGAAATACATTGAAGTTTTGGAAGGATTAAACGCTGGAGAAATTGTAATTAATCACAGCGAAACGAGTTTATCGGACGGGACGCCAGTTAATGTCACTCTTGAAGACGAAAAAGAAGGTGACAGACCATGAGCGGGCAAAAAAATATTTTTAACAAAGCCGCCTTAGAAAAGTTAAATTCGCCCGAAAAATTGGATACTATGGTTAAAGTAACAGAGCCGATAAGCTGGATGGGCTTAGTTGTCGCGTGTGTACTTTCTTTAGCCGTCGTACTTTGGTCAATTTTTGGGTCGTTCACGGAAAAAGCAGACGGCGCAGGGCTTATACTCGACTCGGCGGGCGTAGTAAATATTTCTCATGCGCAATCGGGAAAATTGCATACGCTCATGGTTAAGACGGGCGATTATGTTTACAAAGGAAAATTAATCGCCCGTATAGACCAACCGGCGCAAACGGCAGATACTCAAATGACGCGCTACAATATAGACTTGGCAACTAACGACCGCGACGCCGCGCAGAGCGTCCACCAATACAACGCCAAACGCCAGCAAGAAATTACGCAGAAAAATATTTACAGCAGTTACGAGGGAATAGTTGATGAAGTCATGGTTCAGGAAGGCAATATAATTTCAGCAGGCAGTCCGATTTGTTCAGTGCGAATTACGCAAAATCGCGACGAATTGAGCGGCGTTTTTTATATTTCTGTGGACAATGGCAAGCGCGTCGAACCGAATATGACGATTCAGCTTGCGCCCAACGGCGTCGACACGTCGCAGACAGGCAGTTTAATTGGCATTGTAAGAAGCATTTCGCAATATCCGCTGTCGTCGGAAGGCGTCGTTAAAAGTGTTGGCAATTCGCAACTGGCTCAATATATATTGAGCAAAGCAGGCGGCGCGGTAATGGAAATTCATTTCGATTTGGTTAAGGATAAGGATTCGGAGTCGGGTTATCTGTGGACTTCGATAGTTGGCAAACATAAGCCGATAACGCCCGGCAGTTATTGCACGGGATATATCATAATCGACCGCCAGCCGCCGATTGAAAAAGTCTTTTACAAAATTAGCCAATTACTCAGGAGCAGATGAAATGAAAGTGCTTGAATCACTAAAAAATTTTTTTGACAGAGGCTCACGAGTGAAAGTCCCGACGATTTTGCAAATGGAGGCAGTCGAATGCGGCGCGGCGTCTTTAGCAATGATTTTAGCTTATTACGGAAAATGGATACCGCTAGAAAAATTGCGCCAAGAATGCGGCGTCACTCGCGACGGTTCTAATGCCGAAAATATTTTAAAAGCCGCTGAAAATCTCGGTTGCGTAGCTAAAGGTTTTGCCGGTCGTCCGGTTGCCCTGCGCAAAAAAGCAAAAAATAATTTTCC
>CAMJKR010000262.1 GCA_946406415.1 uncultured Selenomonadales bacterium
ACTGGAATCATTTTTCCGTTTACGTATTCTCTGTTCCTAAAAATTCTCTTGCGTGTCGCGTCAAAATCTTCACTGAATAAACTTTTGCGCGAATCAAATTCCGGTGTTTGAATTTGCATTAAATCCAAGAGCGCGTGAATCATATCGTCCGTCATAAAAGGCAAATTTTTTGTAGCAGAAATTTTTTGTACAAGTTCGGCGTGATTTTCTTTGAACTGTTCAGAGAACCAAACAATCATTGGTATTTCAAGTACTATGCCGCCGGGACCTGGACCGTGTCCGAAATGAATGCCGTCATCAAAGACCGCCTCGCCGTGATCCGAAATGTAAATTATAATCGCGTCTTTGTCCTCGAAACGTTTGATTATCTCGTCGACAACAAAATCGTTGTACAAGACAGCGTTATCATAATCGGCTTGATAATCTCTTTGAAAGGCCGATTTAGCAGGCTCATCGTCTGCTTTAAAAATTTCAAATTCAGCAGGAAAACGCAACCGATAATCGGTGTGTGTACCTAAGAGATGTAAGACATAAAAATTTTTTTCATAAGTGTTCCTCTGCAAAGAATCATCAAGCAATGGCAAAATTTTCTCGTCAAATTCATAGACAAAAGTTGAAGTGTCTCGAATCACAGTAAAATTTTTCTCGTCGCAACGGTCAGCATAAGCACGCGGAACATTGCCATAAATGCCGCTACTTTCTTGATTGGACAGCCACGCCGTATGATAACCTGCTAATTTTAAAATATCGAACAGATTCGGATATTGATACCAAGGCTTGTCCTTGCCTTCCACTCGATTATCGTAAAAGGTAAACAAACGCTCACAAGAAAGCATATTTAGATCGCCGCCGCTTATACAGTCACTGAAAAGTACAAATTCATTTTTATCCAAACGTTGCTGAAGTTTCGGATTAGTAGGCTTGTCGTAGCCGTAAAGGCTCATATGAGCTCGCCCAGTCGATTCATCGAGTATAAAAATTACCCAAGGAAGCTGGCTATCATTTAGTGTAATTTTAATTTGCGTAGCGTCTATGTTTTTATAAACTTCTTGATACTCGCGAATCTCCTTGAATGCATTAAAAATTACATACGACATACGCACTACAGAAATTCCAATTCGTGGAAAGAATATATATATATATGACGGAGCAATTTCCCAAGAGATTGTCGAGGCAATCAGAATACCAAAAATCATCGTGGCTCGAAGAAAACGAATTCGGCAATTTAACACGATGTCAATAAACACAATGCTTAACTTAAAACACAGAATAAAACTTATCGCGAGCGGCAGAATCCAAAAAATTTTTATAGAGATTACCGACGAATAATTTTTAATAAATTCCATTGCCTCCTGCAAATTTGTATCTAGGAGAAATTGGAACATACTCTTATCAAATAAGCTACGGTGTAAAAATAAAATTAGCGCGTCGACCAAAAAGAAAAATGCACTCAACCCGATAAAAATTTTCTTAAAAATTTTGGGTAGAAAAGAAAGAACAGCAGCTGTTACGAAAATTTGAAGCAGAAAAAAATGGTAATATACATTAAAATCACGTTGCCGCCGTGATAACCTTCCAAAACACTTCCCATCGAGTAAATCTGCACGAGATAAGTCAAATTGACGACGAACAGTATGCATAAGAGGCGTTTATTTTCCTTAAGAATATGAATTAGCCAATCCGAAATCGTTATGTAAATTTTATCCCAAATCCTCACGCCGACCACCTCATTTTTTGCAGAAGTAGACAAAGGCTGGAGGAAAATTTAGCAGGAAAAAATCTGTCTTCACTGATGAAAAATATTTCTTTAATAAAATTTTCATCTGCAAAGAGTATTGAAACATGATAAAAATTCCAGAACGTTTCAAAGAACTGTAAACATTGTAGATAATTTGTCGTCGCAAATTTTCTTCCATATATTTTCTTAAGAACAAAATTCTATCCATAGGTTCCTCCGTTAAAATCAAAACAAGCAGGGCGCGTTCGGCAACCCTGCCTGAAATTTTTCATTCAAGATTTTTTGTAGCGTTTGTTGAACTTTTCAATGCGCCCGCCGGCTTTAACATCGCGCTGACGCCCTGTGAAAAACGGATGGCATTTTGAGCAAACGTCCACGCGCAATTCTTTTTTCGTGGAGCCGGTTTTAAAAGTATTGCCGCAACCGCAAGTAACAGTAGCTTCAAAATACTGCGGATGAATTTTTTCCTTCATGCTTGGCACCTCGCTTTCTATTTTGTTCCCCAGACGATTATACAATTTCCAGGAGCAGTTAAAGGTTCTTCGGGGATAACCCTTGAGCCTGGTATAATTGATAAAATCTCTTCTAGCTCATGTCCTTCTTTCCAACCGCCGCTGACCATTGCGGAATAATTCCACGTGATATAGCCTGCTTTGGATCTTAAGATTATTCTATTTATATAAAATTCTTGTGTTGCTTTGGTTAGTTCCGAAAAAGCATAATTACTTATGACTAAATCGCAAGGCAAATCATTATAGAGATGCGTACCGTCGATATAGCGGATATCGCCCTTTTGTCCGAGACGAGTTAAAAATTTTTCAGCTAACAAAATTACTTCAGGCAAATCGACCAGATTATAATATTGAATAGGCAACATGTTCATTAAAATTCTGCACTGTGCGCCATAGCCTATACCAATTTCGCATGTCCCCCTTTTTGCAATATACTTTTTGGGAATAAATTAGCAATGTCGCAGTAGACTTTTGTGTAACGCAAAGTAATCGGCGAAACGTTAAGAATGGCTTTAGGAATTTCGTAGGAATATATAGTTGGGTTACCAATGCTATCGTTGATTAAAATATTCTTCCATTGTTCGTTTGTAATTTTGAAATCGTATTTGTTCAGTATAACTTTGAGATAGCCGATACCTTGTTCGTAAGAAGCTCCTTCTACTATGAAACGATACAAAGGATTCATTCTAAAGTTTGCAAAAGTCTCTTCATCTCTGTAAGCCAAATAACAAAATGAGGGATATTCTACATTATCGGTTACACTAGTTCTTGCCATGATAAAAATCCTCTCGAACAAAATCAAGTTGACGCGAAAACCGCGCAGGGTGTATTATACGCGCTGTGAAATTTAATTGCAAGCTTTTTTATAAAGGAGAAATTTTTCAATGGCAGGAGAAAGTTATCATTGCAGTTTGTGCGGGCGGCGCGTCAGAATTCAGAGCCGCGCAGATATGCCCGTTCTCGACCCGAACACCGGCTTTGGCATTTGCAGAAGCTGTATTAAAAATATTTATGAATTTATCGAGGAAGACGAGAAGCGCAACGCTCGCTTTAGTAAGAAAAATTTTAAATACATGCTCGGCGACCTTTTGGCGAAGAATAAACCGCACGTCATAAAAGAATATCTCGACGAGTTCATAATCATGCAGGAGCGGGCGAAAAAAATTTTGTCTGTTGCGGCGTACAATCATTATAAGCGCATGAAATACGATTTGGACAATCGCGGCGGCGACGACGAAATTGACAAGTCCAATGTGATAATTATGGGTCCGACGGGTTGCGGCAAAACCGCTATGCTTAGTCACCTGTCGAAGCTTTTGGATATTCCCTTTGCTGTAACTGATGCGTCAAGCTTGACGGAGGCGGGCTTTGTCGGCGCGGACGTGGAAGTTGCCGTTAGAAATCTTTATTACGCGGCGGGCAAAGACGTTGAGAAAACCGAACACGGAATTATTTATCTTGACGAATTCGACAAAATCGCTCGCAAATCCGGCGCGAACAATTCGATAACTGCCGACCCAGGTCATGAAGGCGTTCAACAAGGTTTGTTAAAAATGTTGGAGGGCAGTGTCGTCGAATTCACCGAGCGCGGGCAACGCAAGCACCCCGAAGCCCCGACCATTAAAGTTAACACGAAAAATATTTTGTTCATATGCGGCGGCGCGTTTGTCGGCATTGAAAAAATTATTGAAAAGCGCGTCAAGAAGGATGATTCAAATAT
>CAMJKR010000263.1 GCA_946406415.1 uncultured Selenomonadales bacterium
ATTTACTGCGCCGGAATTATGGCGAGCATTTCCGTAGAAAACAAAATCTTCATCGCCAGCGACTTTTCCGTTTGCTTGCGTCAAAAAAGCGGCGGTATCAATATCAAGAGCGGAATCCGGTCGTTGAAATTTAATCGTCAAGAAATTTTCATTGAGTGGGACTTTTTGTCCCTTGCCGAGCTGCATTTTCTCCCCTCCCAAAAGTTATCGTGCATATTTTATCAAAAAAGTTACTTATGTCAAAGGGCGCGAATGTTTTCTATCGCACGTAATTAATCATTTAATCCAATTTAAGCTTTTAATTTCCCATACAGACTGATATAATATGCGGCGTTAATTGGAGGCGAATTTAATGGAAAAATACAATCCACAAGAAATTGAAAAGAAATGGCAACAAGTTTGGAACGCGTCGGATTATTATCGCACGACAGAGGACAGCACGCGCCCGAAATATTATGCGCTGGAAATGTTCCCGTATCCTTCGGGCAATTTGCATATGGGGCACGTTCGCAACTATTCAATCGGCGACGTAGTGGCGCGTTATCGCATGATGGCTGGTTATAACGTCTTGCACCCAATGGGCTTTGACGCCTTTGGTATGCCCGCCGAAAATGCCGCTATTGCTCACGGCGTAAAGCCTGGCGATTGGACTTTTGCAAATATCCGCAACATGACGGCTCAACAAAAGGCTATGGGTTTGGCTTACGATTGGGACAGAGAAGTTGAAACTTGCCGCGCAGATTATTATCGTTGGACGCAGTGGCTGTTTGAACTGTTTTATAAACGCGGGCTTGCTTACAAAAAAGAGGCAGCTGTTAACTGGTGCGACAAATGCGGCACGGTTTTAGCCAACGAGCAAGTTATTGACGGAAAATGTTGGCGTTGCGATTCAGAAGTTCACAAGAAAAATTTGGCGCAGTGGTTTTTCAAGATAACTGATTACGCTGATGAACTTTTAGCCGACTTGGACAAGTTGACGGGCTGGCCTAATCGCGTCAAAATCATGCAGGAAAATTGGATTGGACGATCGGAAGGCTTAGAAATTTCTTTGGACGTTCCCGAACTCAACGAAAAAATTTCCGTCTACACCACGCGCCCCGATACGTCGTTTGGCATAACTTTTCTTGCGTTGGCTCCCGAACACCCGCTTGTTGAAAAAATCTGCGCGGTCTCTGCTAAAGCCGACGAGATTAAAAAATTCTGCGAACGCGCCCGCAGTCAAAGCGACATTGAGCGCACGTCAAGCGAATCAGAAAAGGAAGGCATCTTTACCGGCGTTTACTGCATTAATCCTTTCAACGGCAGAAAAGTTCAAATTTGGGTCACGAATTACGTTGTGTTTGAATACGGCACGGGCGCGGTTATGGGTGTTCCTTCCGGCGACCAACGCGATTGGATGTTTGCTAAAAAATACGGGCTGGAAATTATTTTGACGCTTCAGCCTAAAGATAAAGAACTCAAGCTTGAGGAAATGGACGCGGCTTACGTCGAACACGAGGGCGTTATGGTTAATTCCGGCAAGTTTACGGGCATGGATTTTGACACGGGCTTTAAGGCGATTATGGACGAGGCTGAGCAAAAAGGATTCGGCACGCGAAAAGTTAATTATCGTCTTCGCGATTGGTTGATAAGTCGTCAACGCTATTGGGGCGCGCCGATTCCCGTTATCTATTGCGACAAATGCGGCGAAGTCCTCGTTCCGGAAGAAGATTTGCCCGTATTGCTCCCTGACGACGTGGAATTTAAGCAAGGCGCGTTAAGTCCGTTATCAACTAGCAAAAAGTTTAACGAATGTACTTGCCCGAAATGCGGCGGACATGCTCACCGAGAAACCGACACAATGGATACGTTCATTTGTTCGAGTTGGTATTACATGCGCTACACCGACCCGCATAATGATAAATTGCCCTTTGATCGCGATAAAGTTAATTATTGGAGTCCCGTTGACCAATATATTGGCGGCATTGAGCACGCAATTTTACATTTGCTTTACTCGCGATTTTTTACTAAAGTTTTGCGCGACGCCAAATTGCTTGACTATGACGAGCCGTTTGCAAATTTGTTAACGCAAGGCATGGTTATAAAAGACGGCGCGAAGATGAGTAAATCTCTTGGCAACGTCGTAAGCCCCGAAGAAATTATCAGCAAATACGGCGCAGACACGGCAAGATTATTTATACTTTTTGCCGCGCCCGTTGAGCGTGATTTAGATTGGAGCGATGAGGGCGTTCAAGGTTCGTTCAGATTTTTAAATCGCGTGTGGCGGATTTTGAACGTTTTTGACGACGCGATAAAATCTTCGGACGCCGCGCATACTTTGACGGCTGAAGAAATAAATTTGCGTCGCACGTTGCACAAGACAATAAAAAAAGTCACGGAAGATATTCGCGACCGTTTTGCATTTAATACGGCGATAAGTGCGCTAATGGAACTTGTAAACGCAATGCACGCATTCCAAGACAAAAAAATTAATCCCGCGCTTGCCCGCGAGCTTGCTAAAGATTTATTGTTAATGCTTGCGCCGTTCGTGCCGCACATTGCCGCCGAGCTTTGGAGCAAATTTTTCGATGGCGACGTTCACAAACAGAGTTGGCCGACTTTTGATGCGGCGGCGATTGTCGAGGAAGAAATTGAGATTGTCATACAGATTAACGGTAAAGTCCGCGAGCATGTGAAAGTTCCAGTCGACTTGAGCAAAGCTGATTTAGAAAAACTTGCCCCGACGTTGCCGCGTGTCGACGAACTTACAGCGGGCAAAAAAATTATCAAAATTATCGCCGTTCCCAACAAGCTGATTAATATCGTAGTGAAATAAATTTTGTTCATAAAAAATATTTATCCCCCGCAACTTGCGAGGGATTTTTTTGACGTAATGAAAAATTTTTGTTAAACTTGTCGCGGAGATGATTTTATGGGCGAAATTGAAATCGAAGGTCTGATAGTCGAATGGGACGATAACAAAGCCGAAATTAACAGAAAAAAACATGGCGTGACGTTTGAGATGGCGGCACAAGTATTTTTAGATGAATTTTTAATTGATGACTATGATGAAGACCACAGCGACTATGAAGAGCGAATTAAAGTTATAGGTATGGTTGATAAAATTTTGGTCGTGATATATACTGAACGCGGCGAAAAATATCGTCTTATTTCGGCTCGACATGCTGATAAAAGAGAAAAGAGGAAATATTATGGGCAGTTTATTTATTAAGCGTAGGATTAAATCCAGATATACATTTGAAGAAATGAAAGAAATAGCAAAGATTGAACTAGAAAAATTAAAAAATATGCCTGACGAAGATGAAAATATTGATTACAGCGACATTCCGCCGTTGACAGATGAGGAATTGGCAAAATTTAAACCGGCGCGGCTTCGTCAAAAAAAATCTCAAAATATTGCAAGCTGAATAAAACCTTTCCACAGTTGGAGGGGGATTTTTCATTGACTGCGAAAAAATTTTTGTTAAACTCGTCGCGGAGATGATTTTATGGGCGAAATTGAACTTGAAGGCTTGATAGTTGAATGGGACGACAACAAAGCCGAGTTGAATTGGAAAAAGCACGGGATACATTTTGAAGACGCCGCGTTGATTTTTCTCGATGAAAATCTGATTGAGGATTACGACGAGGAGCACAGTGAAGAAGAAGACAAAATAAAAATCATAGGACGGGTTGGAAAAATTCTTGTCGTCATTTATACCGAGCGCGGGGAAAAATATCGAATAATCTCGGCGAGAAATGCAACTAAAAAAGAAAAGAGGAAATATTATGGGCAGTATGATTATCTATAAGGGAATGAAAATAAGTGCGGAACAACAAAAGCGAATTTCCGAAATCAAAGACTTAGAAGATGACGAAATTGACTACAGCGACATTCCGCCGTTGACAGATGAGGAATTGGCAAAATTTAAACCGGCGCGGCTTCGTCAAAAAAAATCTCAAAATATTGCAAGCT
>CAMJKR010000264.1 GCA_946406415.1 uncultured Selenomonadales bacterium
GTGGAGTGGGGGAAAACTCGGAGATTATTTCAAAGAGTTACCTATCACTATAAAATTGCCCAATTTCGCTCGCTTACGTTGCAGTAAACAAAGCCGACAACAAAAAAGCGGCTGAAATCCTCGAACAATACGGACAGGCAGAATTTAATCGGCATTGGCTGGAATATAGGAACGTAACATTGCCGGAAGTGGAAACGGAGCGGAGGAGATTCTTTTGATAACAGGATTTTTGATATTGGTGATGTTTTATATCGCGTACAGATTAAATCGCGACGAAGGAATAATCGTGATGTTGCAAGAGAGAGTTACTGAGCTTGAAAACGGCGTGAAGTCGCAAGAAGACAAATAAAAATTTAGGTCGGTCGAGAAATCAGACCGATTTTTTATTACAAGTCGCAAAAAGATAAGATTTTAGGGGGCAGAAATTCAATTACAATTTCCAAAACAGATGAAGGAGGCAAATTATGAAAAAGTTTTTACTGGCACTGGCGATTTCGCTGTCAATGATAGGAAATGTGGAGGCGGCGGATCTTTACGAGGTAATTCATCGTGAAGTTAGCTACTTCAATCCAAACGACAGGGAAAGTGCGTGGATAGCACAGGCGATTTTGTATGCGTCGAGTGAATATCAAGTCGACCCGATTTTAATAACGGCGGTAATGGAAGCGGAGAGCAGTTTTGATTTCAAATCGACGAGTCCGGTCGGAGCAATAGGTTTAATGCAACTTATGCCGGAGACGGCTGACGCAATCGGCGTTAATCCGTACAATCCGCTGGAAAATATACTCGGCGGCGCGATTTATTTGCGTAATCAACTCGACCGATTCGCAGATTACGGAAAATATGCAGTCACAGACGCAGTAGCGGCGTACAATGCCGGACCGCAAGCGGTAATAAATGCTGGTGGCGTGCCGAATTATTCCGAGACGCGCCAATATGTCGTCAACGTGGCGAACAACTATCAAAAAATACTTCAGATGATGAACGGGGCAGAATGATGAAGATTAAAGGCGTTTTAAAGAAAAAATATCCGCCGAACGCGGGAAGCTTGAACAAAAAGCCCGCAAATAGGCTTGTGATTGTCAAATATGCGACGGAAAAGGAGCGGGAGCAATACGAAAAAGAAATACGGTCGGTTAAATCCATTTTTGACGGAATAGTTTAGGGGGGACGAAAAATGAAGTGGTTAAAGAAAACAGCGGTGGTATCGTGCGCGGTCGGAGTTTTGGCGAGTTTCGCGGCAATGGTACCGACAAGTCAGAGCACAGAGGCGGCAATCGCTGTCTTCGATGCAAAAAATATCGAAGAGGCAATCAAAATAGCAATTCAAACCGCGAAAATCTTGACTGAGGAACAAAAACAGCTGGCATTGCAAATTCTGAACATGAAAAAGTTGGATGTCTCGATGTTGGAAGAATTGATGAGACGCAACGAAGAAAAAGAAAAAGCTCCGTTGTCGGGCGATATGCTGATGCCGCCTGGATTGCTCAATGATGATAGCAAATCGGTCGGAGCTTTGTGGGACGAGCGCATTGGCAATATCGAAGATGTCATCAATGGGAATATGACGGTCTATGATATGGTCGTTCAGGAGCAAAAGCGGCAAAAAGCAATACACGAGACGAGTAAAAGCACGGCGCAAGCCGCTCAGCAAACAATTCAACTCGACAGGCAAAACATGGAAGACGCAAAAAAAGCACTTGAGGCGTCAAACAAGGCTGAAGGTCAACAACAAGTATTGCAAGCCGGAAATTATCTGCTGTATGACATTTTGCAAAGTGTGTCTGCCGGAAACAGGGCGCGTGCTCACATGGCGGCATCAATGGCGGCTTATTACGACTCGAAGATACAGGAGCAAGCCGAGAGTGAAAGAATCCTTGCTAACTCGACTAACATTTCCAAAAAATGGGTAGAAAATTCAAGGTAGGGTGAGATTCATGGAGAGAAAAAAATTTATCCTGCCAACCGCCTTGATTTTGGGATTATTGGTAGTGAACGAAGTCGGCGTGGCAAATGCGGCGTATGTTTTCGATAACAACGCGGCAGTGACGGAGATAGCGGGCGGCTTATCGAGTGGCGGAGCGGGCTTCGGTGAAACTTTTCAAACGCAAGTGAGCAATTTGAGTAAAGGTTTGCTGGCGTCGGCGAAAATCATCGCGGTAATAATGACGGCGTTAGCAGGTTGCATGATTTGTTTTGGAACCTACGAGAACAAAAAAATATTTTGGAATTGGGTACTGGGAATAGGACTGGCGATAAATTTCGGCGATTTGATATTGAATTTGTGGAGCGTCGAGAGCGTCACTGCGCCGACAAAAATTGAAGACTACAAATTGCTGATGAAAAGCGAGGATGATCCGTCGGTAGATATTTTAAGTCCGTTCATGCGCTACTATATCGGCGTGATAATGAGCGGCGCGGCGGTCATTGCTCCTTATGCGGTAAATCTGACATTATTGCTGGCGATGATTGACAGCGCAATCAAGGTAGCATTCGATTTAATATCGGGCGACAAGATAAAATTTTTAGTAACAATGATATTGAAAGTCGGGTTCTTCATTTTCTTGATACACAGCTGGATAGGAACGAATTCGAGTTATCAGCTAATGCCCGCGCTGAGTTCCGGCTTTGAGACAATGGGCTACACAGCGGGCGGCGCAGAAGAAATGGTCAAGGAGTACGACCGAGCGAATCCTGATTCAAATATCGAAGTGCAATCGAATCAAATCGTGACAAACGCGCTGAATTTCTTCAACATCTTTTGGGAACACGCGCAACAACAAAATTTGCTGACGATATTTATCGGGTTAGTGTGCGTGGTGGCGGCGGTCGTGATTTTGTTCCTGACGGCGTTGGAAATGTTCATGGTGCGGATAGAATTTTGGACAATGGCGTTGATAACGATACCGCTGTTGCCGTTCGGCGTGATTGGGCAACTAAAATTTTTGTCGGAAAAGGCAATCGGCACGATGTTCAACTTGGCGATAAAAATTTTTGTAGTAGCGTTTATCTCAACACTCTCGGTAAATATTTTGACGGGCTTAGTGGACAATGCGAGAGAAACGGCGACATCAAGCGATTTTATTGGCAACATCAGTTATTTCTTGCAAGTTTTGTTGTATGCGCTGATTCTGTTCTACATGACGAAAAAAATTCCGGAATTGGTGTCGGGACTTTTATCTGGTAATCCGTCATTGAGCGGCGGAAGTATGAAGGAAATGGCGATGAGCGCGGCTCGTGGCGCGGCAAATGCAGTTTCCAAAGGCGGCGGATTTGCCGGAGCGGTCACTGGCGGCATGAAAGCATTGTCGGAGGCAGCCGGCTCGATGGCACAATATGGCGGCAAAGGGAATTTCGGAGCAAACGCGCTGAGCTTTGCAAATGCGGCAGGCGGAAAAGCAATGTCGATGATGGGGCAAGCAGTAAAAGCGGGCACAAACGCGGCAATGTACAGAAATCCTGCGTATCAAGGCTATCAAGACGTAATTTCTTTGCTCGGCAATAAATCAAACGGGCTATTGACTCGACCAAATGCAAATGGCGGCGGCGTCACTCCTAAAGAGATGTTACAGAATTTAAGCAATGCTCAACCTGCGACGACTGCCACACAAAAAATTTCTGATACCGCGAGTACGGTCAAAAATGTCTCGTCGGTGTTGGCAAATGGAGTTACAAATACTTTAAGCGGCTTAGAGAAAAAAATTCGGAAGTAAGGAGGCTGAAGCGATGAAACGTGCCATAGCGGTCGTGGCTTTGACTTTAAATTTGCTCGTGGGACACGCTTTAGCCGCTTACGATCCCGAATATGGCGACGAATCTGGAAATTTGCCTGCGATGACGGTGTTAAATCCTCTGGACGGTTCATTGATAATAACGTCGGAATTTTCGCTGATAGGTCGCGAACATCCGGTATTTGGAAGCGTGAGACCGCATAAAGGCACAGAT
>CAMJKR010000265.1 GCA_946406415.1 uncultured Selenomonadales bacterium
TTTACCATTTCGACCGCCAAAATACAAAAAAATTCCCCGCCGAGAGCTTCAACGGGGATTTTTATTATATTTAATTCATTGCAGATTCGGGATTATAGACCAGTCGCACGAGTGACGACGCTTCATAACTTCAAAATTCGCTAAAAACCATTCATGAGTATTGTATCCGTCGTCCATTGTCACATCTACGCAGTAAGTTTTGCGATTTTTTAATGTTATCGCATTCCAAGTGTGCCAAGCATCGTCAAATTTTCCACCAATATATCTGACTTTAAAACCTGCCATGCGACCGAGCATATAAAACGCGTCTGAATAGCCTTGACATTGCGCGTAATGGTCAATCAATGCACCTATAGCTGTTTTATTTCTATCATTTTCATTTTTGTAGTTATATACCATTCTACAAATCTCATCGTGAATATAACGAACCTTTTCTACTTCTGAATTGCATTTATTTGCCTTATCAACGATTCCGACTGCGATATTGTAAAGTTTTTGCTCTTCATTCGTGAGATTCATCCAAGCTTGCTCTTTATTTCTTCTTAGATAAGCATTCGAGACGCGATAACCAGGAGTTTGATAATCTTTTATTATGGTATAAATAAATCTTCCAGTTCCGATACCGCCATCCTCTTCTAAAAGAACACTTGGTGCTGGTGCTATGCAACAAATTTCCCACTGAAAATCTTTACGTTCCTGTTCATTATGAATTTTCACGCTCGGAAAAGTAAAATAAAACTTCTTGTATCCCTCGATTCTCCAATATTCAATATAATCGGCAAGTTCGTTTTTAGTGTTGAATTTGGGGACTTTGCTCCAATCAACATTGGCGGCGGCGGCGATTTGCGAACTCAAAATAAATACGGCGAGTATCACGGCGGCGAAAAATTTCCTAAACACGGCGTCCACTTCCTTTCATGCAGTCGGTTAAATGTTTTTGCGATTATAACAATATTCATATCTATGCGTCAATCAAGCGTGAATGTAAAAATCCCATATTACGGATTTTTATCCCGTATTTGTGATTTTCACACACCTATTAAGCCCCTAAATCGAGGACTTTTTTATTAAACCGCGCCATGACGCCATTTAGCCCATTTGAAAAATCCGTTATTTGGGATTTTCCGTTTTGAGCAAAAAAATCGCCCTCAAAACCGTTTTTAAACGTTCAAAATGACTTCAGAGCTTCCAAATCCATTTCAAAGCCCCAAAATTATTTTCAAGCCATGAAATCCTCTTCAAAATGCTTTCGGAACGTAAAATTTCGTTTCAAAAAATTTTTTCGAGGCTCGCGTCTATATTTTCGCGTTCAAGACAAAAAAATTTCTCTCAAGCACTCGCCTGAGAGATTTTTACTTACTAATTTAATTTTTAATGCTTGCGACGCTCAACTTCCTCTAAAATTCCTTGCAACATGTCCTCGCGCCACTCTAACCAGTCCTCCAAATAGAACGGAACGCCCATTTCTTCTGCTAAAGGCGCAAGAATATTCTCCGCGTAGCTGTAACGGTCGTATTTCGAGTACGGATTGCCTTTCGCCTTCAATTTCGCCAAAAATTTTTCGTCTTGCCCGATTCTGTCGATGAATTTTTCTACATTTTCCACTGACATTAAAATCCCTCCACTACTAAATCTCTGTTCGCAACGTCGCTAATCAGTTCAAAGCTCAACTGCCGCAATTTTTTGTTCGCCGAAGTCAATTTTACTCGCACATTGTCCCCAATATGATAACTTTTACCCGTTCGCGTGCCGATTAAAGCAAATTCCCGTTCCACGAACGAATAATAATCGCCTTTCAAGTCCGCCGCCCTAACTAGCCCGTCAACGCCGTTATCCAACTCCACGAAAAATCCAAAGTTCGTCACACTGTCTATCACGCCGTCGAAATTTTGCCCAACGAATCGTTCCATGTATTCGACTGCTTTTAAATCTAATGCCTCGCGCTCAATTTCTATTGCTCGCCGCTCCCGCTCCGAACTTTGACGCGATATTTCCTCTAAATTTTTTATTAAAGTGCCACGCAACGCCCTGTGAACGATTAAATCTGGATAGCGTCTTATCGGCGACGTGAAATGCGTATAAAATTTCGCCGCCAATCCGAAATGCCCTAAATTTTCCGGCGAATACCGCGCTTGTTGCATTGTTCGCAGTGCATAACTCGTTATAACTTTTTCTGCGGGCAAATTTTTTACCTTAGATAAAACTTTTTGGAATTCTGCCGGCTCTTTACCCTTATTTATGTGTAAACTGAAGTGCGCAAGCAGTTGATTCAGCGTCAAAACTTTATCAGACGACGGCAATTCATGCACGCGATATAAACTCGGAATTTTATTGCGGATTGTATGTTCGGCGACGGTTTCATTTGCCAAAAGCATGCACTCTTCGATAATTGATTCGCCGATTGTTTGAATTCTTTTAGTTATTTCGAGTGGTTTACCTGCCGCGTTCAAAATAATTTTCATTTCGGGCAAGTCGAAGTCAATCGCGCCGCGTTCAGAGCGAATTTTTTTCCTCAAGCCGTGAATTTTTTTCAATGCATTAAGATTTTCTGCGCAATCGGCAAGAATTTTATCGCCGTCGAGAAATTTATTAACTTGCGTGTAACTTAATCGCTTAAAAACGTGAATAACCGTCGGAAAAATTTTATAATCGACGACGCGCCCCGCAGAATTAATTTTCATCTCGCAAGCCATAGCTAAACGGTCAACGCCGGCATTTAAACTGCAAATTCCATTAGAAAGTTCAGTAGGAAGCATGGGAACAACTCTATCAACGGGATAAATACTCGTGCCGCGTTCAAAAGCCTCGCGGTCAAGGGCGGTGTGCGGCTTTACATAGTGGCTAACGTCGGCAATATAAACGCCCAAAAAAAATCCGCCGTTAATTTCTTCGGCATAAACTCCGTCGTCCAAATCTTTAGCGTCTTCGCCGTCAATCGTGACGATTTTTAAATTGCGGCGGTCTATTCTGCGTGAAATTTCTTCTTTGCTCGGCTCCAGTTCGATTCGCGACGCTTCCGCTTGCACTTTGGGCGGAAAATTTTCCTCGACGCCGTGACTGCGCAAAATCCCGCGAATTTCGACGCCCGGTGCATTTTCTTTACCTAAAACTTCTACTATTTCGCCGCGCAGAGGAGTCCACGCGATAATTTTCACGACGACTTTGGTATTTGATTGAAATTTCCCTTTGAACTTCGGCAGAATAATTTTTTGATCAATGCGTTTATCATCAGGAGTTACGAAAACTTTATTGCCGACTTTGTTAAGCGTGCCGACGAAAATATTTTTGGCACGCTCCAAAATGTTGATAATTACGCCTTCGCGACGCCCGCGCCAATCGTTAATGACTTTAACCTTAACTTTATCGTCGTTTAACGCCCCGCGCAGATTTTCCGCCGCGATAAAAATATCATTGCCGCCATTTTCGGGCGTGACGAAGCCAAAACCTTTAATATTTACGCTTAATTTGCCAATAATAAATTTCATGACAACGCCACAACCGCAAATTTTGCCGTCGCCTCCGCAGTTACTACGCCGTCTTGAGTTTCGACGGTTGAGCGCATTGAAATTATATTTTTCCGCTGATTCTCTTGCCACGCGGTGATTTTAAGTTCCTGTTCGACGGGCGTCGGATATTTATAGCGAATTTCGAGGCGTCCGGTAACAGCTTTTTCGTTATATTTCGCGCTGATAAATTTGCACATAGTTTCATCGAGCATAGTGGATAAAATTCCGCCGTGCGCTGTGCCGTCATAGCCTTGAAATTCTTTTGGCAAAATTTTTTTCGTCGTAATTTTTTCGCCGTCGAAATTAAAGCTCAAATGCAAGCCGATTGGATTTTTTTCTCCGCAAGCAAAACAATATTCATCTGCCATTGAATCATCTCCTGTTATATAAAAGTAGAATTGAAACTCGAAAGAGTTTTGCTAAAATCTA
>CAMJKR010000266.1 GCA_946406415.1 uncultured Selenomonadales bacterium
AATTTACACTCAGCGGCATATCTGGTACCGACGCCGTTAAAGTTAAGGGCAAAACGATTACGATTGCCAAAGGTGCGTTGCAAGGCACCGACGTAACGTTGACTTCAACTGACGGCTACAACCTCGCGCTAAATAAAAATGTTCCGACTGATTCGACAACAACTAAGGCGACATGGACAACCAGCGGCGATTCTTACACGTACAAAGCGGCGTCTACGCCCGAATATTACACGCTCAAAGGCAATCAGATTAGTTACACAGCGATGACTGGCGGCGCAAAAATTAAAATCACCAACCTCAAATCCAATGCGACGCTCAAGGCGGTAAAAGCAGGCATTAGCGTTGGTGAACAGAAAAACGGCACTTACAAAATCACGTTCAAAAGCTCCGACGTACTTGACGCTAAGGCTCCGACCGTCACGGCGAATAAGAACGTTAATTATATGCTTGCAGTTGCAAAAGCCCTTAAACCTGCTAAGCTCGACCTCGATTGGAAAATTAGTGGCACTAAGGCGACTTTGAAAGCCGACACCAGCGCAGGTTACACCGTCAAGAAAAATGTCGTCGTCTACAGCAAACAAAAGACCGGCGCGGCTCAAATGGTTCTTAACGGCTTGGCTAAAAATGCAACGCTCGCTACGCCCAAAAATAATACTCTAAAGCTTAAGGCGAACGTACTCGGAGCAAACACTTTGCTCAAATCCAACAAGGGCAACTACGCCCTTACACTTACCGGCAACATGAGTGGCAAGACGTTCACTGGCACTGACAACGCCGACAATCTCAATATTGCGGCTAATAACGCTGTAATCAACGGCGGCGCGGGCAACGATACATTCTCAATCCGCAGCTCTTCCGTCACAATCGCGGGCGGCAATGGCAATGATGAATTCGTTTTCGAGAGCGGCAAATCCACCATTTCCGATTACGGCAACGGCTCCGATAAAATTAATCTCAACGGCTACACGATTGCGGGCGTCAAACTCACCGGTAAAGATTCGGGCGACGATAAGAGCCGCAACGTTGTCTTTACGCTTCAAAACAACAAAGGTAATAAGGGCACGTTGACGATTATTGACGGCGGTAAGAACGCAAAAGGCAATGACGTTAAAGTTTCTATCGTCAATGGTAAATCAACTAACACTTACATTTTCGACGACGATAAGATTTTCAACAGCGGTAAAAACGCCGTTACATTGCCTTCCGCGATTAAAGAATTCAACGCCGCAAATTACTCCAAACTGGTTACGGTTGACGGCTCGGCGGCTGGCGGCATAATAAATATCACGGGCAACAAGAAAAACAATTATCTCGTGGCGGGCGATAATAACTCGACGCTCAAAGGCACCAACGGAAACAACACTTTAGTCGGCGGCGCAGGCAAGGACCTCTTCATTTACGACGGTACGGGCAACGATGTTATCGTCGGCTACGATACGGGCGATAGCATTAAAATCAGCGGCGCAGTTGATAATTTCTCGACCAATAAGGCGGGCAACGTTATCCTTAAAGTTGGCAAGAAGTCTGTGACTGCCAAAAAAGCTGGCGATAAAGACGTTACCTTCACCGATGCAAACGGTACGAATATTATCAGCGGCGGCAATCTCTACGACGCAAAGAAAGTTTCAGTTACGTTGGTTTCCGCTGCTATCAACAATATTGATCTCGTAGAACTCGGCGTTAAAAATGTCGATGCCTCCAAAATCAGTAAAGCCCTTACAATTACGGGCGCGGCTTCAGCCAACTTGCTTTACGGCGGTAGCGGCAACGATAAACTTTACGGCAACAGCGGCAAAGACACGCTTTGGGGCGGAGCGGGTAATGATTCGCTCTACGGCGGCGCAGGTAAAGATACGTTCATTTACAAGCCCGGCGAAGGCACCGATAAAATTTTCGACTTCCAAAGCAATGACTTGTTGAAGATTCTTAACAAAGACGGCACAAAGGGCGGCTCGTTCAAGAAGGCTAATTTCAGCGGCGGCGACCTCACGCTTACGATTAACGGTGGCGGCAAAATCGTTTTCGATAATGTCAGCGAGGGCGACACCTTTAATATCAACGGCAAAAAGTACACCGTCAGCGGCAAAACTCTTAAGTAAATCTCAAAAACAATATTAATTGATTCGGCAGACAAGTATCTGCCATTTTTTTTGCCTTGAATGTACAATGGAATTACAAGCATCAACCTCGCGTCGGATTTTTTTATTGACATATCGGCGAATTCTAGTAAACTAAAGGACATTAGTAAAAGTAATAAACAATTTTAAAGATAAAACACAACGGTTTTAAGTAATGGAAAATTTTTTTAATGATCAAAACTCCTCTGTTGAAGTTGGAAAGGAAGTTTTAAAACGAAATTACAAAATTTTACTCAATAAATTTGTTCGTTATTTAATCCCTACAATGATAACGACGATTGCCTTATCGCTCAATGAATTTGTTGACAGTATGCTTGTAGCAAATTTACTCGGCAGTGAGGCTATGGGGATAGTAAATTTGGGTTTCCCCGTCATGTTGCTGATGGCTGCCATTTATACGCTTCTCGGCACCGGCGGAGCAACTCTGTATGCAATTTGCTTGGGTGAACGTCAACCGGTAAAAGCCGGTAAAATATTATTTCTATCTTTGGCGGCGGCACTTTTCTGCGGTTTGCTTATATTTGCAGTCGGCAAAATTTTTCCTGAGCCGTTAATTTCCCTCTTGTGTCACGAAAAAACTTTGACGGCGGACTTTGCTCCATACTTTCATGCACTGATATTTTCGGCACCGTTTTTAATTTTTGTGCTAACGCTTGTATCATTTCTGCCGCCGAGTGGCGCACCTGCATTGGCAACAGTCGTTAATGTGATTGCCAACGTCGTCAATCTGATAATGGACTACGTTTATATCACTTATTTTGACATGGGCGTTGCGGGAGCGGCGTGGGCTACGTTAACAGGATATATTGCCGGAATCCTCATACTGCCGATAATCTTTTGGCGCGGCGGAATGAAGTTACATTTTTACAAAGCAGGTCGCCACGATTTAAATCTTTTGCTCGAATCTGCAACTACAGGTGCGGCGGCGGCTCTTACTCAACTGGGCTTTGCAATAAAATTTGCCTTTTGTAACTTATTGGCGGCTACTTACGGCGGAACGGTCGGAGTCGTGGCGTTCGCGTTTTGCTTACAGATAATGTCGTTTGTAGCCGTTTTTTACGCCGGAATTATTGGTGCAGTTTTGCCAATTTTGGGCGTGTTGCATGGCGAGCGCGATTTTTCAGGGCGTCACCACTTGTTGAAAATTTCCTCTCTGTGCGAATTGATAATCGTTTCGGCACTGGTTATTTGGTTTGAAATTGCACCTCAACAAGCAATAAGTATTTACAATATAACAGATCCGTCCGCAATGTCATTGGCTGAAAGAGGGTTAAGAATTTTCGCCCTATCTTTTATACTGCGGAGTTTATGTATAACGTTCATGTACTATCTGCAAATTCTGCAAAAAAAATATTATGCAATGATAATCAGCTTGTTTGATGGATTCGTTGGAATTGTTCCTCTCGCTTGGAGCATGTGCCAATTAATGGGAATGGACGGTCTTTGGTGGACATATCTTTTAAACAGCGTAATGCTTTTTGCGGGTATATTGTTTTGGAATTATCATCTTGTCCGTAAACCCGAAAGCAACTACACAGGACTATTACTTTCCGAACGTGACGAGCAAGCAAAGCAAATCTGGGATTTTACCATGACAAGCAATGTTCAGGATATTTCTTTTGTTTCCGAGCAACTCTGCGCGTTGGGGGAAAAAGGCGGTCTGAATCATAAGCAAGCAATGAGGTTTGGACTTGCCGTCGAAGAAATGGTTGTATACACGAGCAATCATATAAACAAGCAATTCCCTATTGATATTTTGGTTCGATTGTATGATGACCGCATTGAAA
>CAMJKR010000267.1 GCA_946406415.1 uncultured Selenomonadales bacterium
CGGGCTGGTCGTCTGCAAAAGACTTGACGCTGTTTTAATGCGCTCCACGTCAACAGATTTTTTTATCATTAGCATGGAAGTTTGCGTTAACGATCCTAAAATTTTATGCGTCGACTGCGCGGCTAAATCTGCGCCCGCTTCCATTGCTGAAATTGGCAACTCGTCGCAAAAAGTTAAATGCGCCCCGTGAGCCTCGTCGATTAACAAAAGCATTCGCGCCGCGTGCACCAGCTTAGAAATTTTTTCTAAATCTGCCGCCACGCCGTAATAATTTGGTGATACTAATAAAATTGCTTTTGCTTGTGGAAATCTTTTAATCGCCCGTTCAATCGTCTCGACGCTTACATTTAGCGGCAAATTAAATTCCGCGTCGAATTCAACCGGTAAAAAAATTGGCGTCGCTCCCGATAAAATTAAGCCCGCAATAACCGACCGATGAGCATTACGCGGAATCATAATTAAATCGCCCGCCTTAAGCGTTCCAAAAATCATTGCTTGCACTGCCGCAGTCGTTCCGTTCACAAAAAAAATTGTATCGTCTGCGTGCCAAAGTTTTGCCGCTAAAGCTTGCGCCTCTTTTATGCAAGTTTGCGGCGCGTGTAAGTCGTCCAATTCTTCCATTAGCGAAACTTCTTGACGCAAGCCCTCCGCCGTTAAAAGTTCTCGTAAAAGTTTATGTGCGCCGCGTCCCTGTTTATGTCCTGGCGTGTGGAAAGGTAAAACGCCGTCTGCAGAATATTTTTGCATTGCCGCCGCGATTGGTGCCGAAAAATTTTTTTCCACTTTAAATTTCCCCTTCGCGTGATATAATTTTATTAATTAATTCTGCAGGAGGATTATAAACGTGATTGACAACTCAAACAACGGGCAACGTGACGTTGCATCCAGTTGACGCGATTAACCGTTGAAAATTTTTAGCAAATCGCCGCGCCTAAACTTTTGAGAATTTTTACGGGAGGACTTTTAACGTGATTGATAACTCTAACAATGGTGAAGAATATATCGGGCGACTTAAACCGCTGGCAATTATGGCGACGCTCATCATCATGATTTTGATTGCGCGTGTCGGCTATCTGCAAATTTATGACGGCGAATATTATGCGCACCTCGCTGACGGCAATCGAATCCGAATTATCCCGTCAATGGCTCCGCGCGGAACTTTTTACGATAGAAACGGTCAACTGCTCGTTAGCAATCGTCCAGGTTTCAGCGTGTCACTTTTGCCGTTGACTGCGCCAATTAAACCTGAAGTCGTCGACCGCGTTGCAAAACTTTTAAACGTTCCTAAGGAAGAAATTGAGCAAAAAATTTCTGTGCACTCCGGCTTTGACCCGATTAGAATTCGCCCCGACGTGACGCCCGATATTGTTACGATTATCGAGGAGCAGAAAGATTTATATCCCGGCGTCGTTATTGAAGTCCAGCCGCTAAGAAATTACGCACTTAAACAAGAGGGCGCACATACTTTTGGTTACGTTAGCGAAATTTCCGACGCCGAACTTGAAGCTAAAAAAGACGAAGGCTATAAATCGGGCGACATAATCGGCAAGTTCGGTTTGGAGCGCGTTTACGATAAAGAAATTCGCGGCGAAAATGGCGGCGAGCAAGTTGAAGTTGACGTGGCGGGCAAGCCTGTACAAATTTTGGGCAAGAAGGAACCTAAGCCTGGCTATGATTTAATTTTGACGATTGACCGCGATTTACAGGTTGCCGCAGAAAAAGCCGTTGATGATATGTTAGCGCAGTTAAGTTGTCACGCGGCGGCGGCTGTCGTTTTAAATCCTCAAACGGGCGAAGTTTTAGCTTTGGTAAGTCGTCCTGCCTTCGACCCGAATTTATTTGCGCACGGAATTTCAACAAAGGATTGGAACGCCATTAACGAAAACCCCTACCACCCAATGGATAACAAAGCGATAACCGGCGAATATCCTCCCGGCTCGACGTTTAAAATTGTAACAGGCACGGCGGCATTAGCTTCAGGGCGCGTTGCCCCCGACGAATTGATTTTCGATAGCGGTACGCACTGGTTAGTTCCAAAAGGCAATGCGGGCGGCGAGGCTCTTGGCTGGTTGAATTTTCACGACGCATTATCGCATTCCGATAACGTCTATTTTTACGAAATGGGCAATCGTCTTGGCGCGGATTTATTAGAAAGTTATGCGCGAATGTTTGGTCTTGGTTCCGTTACAGGGATTGATTTGCCGTATGAATCGCCGGGACTTGCCGATTGGAAGGAATATAAGCTTGAAGTTTACGAAGACGATTTTTATTTATCGGAAGTAATGGACGCGGCGATTGGGCAAGGTTTCAATTTGGTTACGCCGTTGCAAGCGGCAATGGTTATGGGCGAGATTGCGGCGAACGGCAAGAGATTTAAGCCGCACCTCGTTAAACAAATCGTCACGCAGGACAAAGAAGTTATCAAAGATTTTCAGCCAGAACTTGTCGGCGAATTGCAAGTTGAGCCGTGGGTTATCGAGCAAGTGCAATCGGGCTTAAACGACGTTACGAAGAGCGGCACGGCGGCGCGGAATTTTATCGGCTTTCCTTACGACATAGCCGGCAAAACTGGTACGGCAGAAAATTCGCAGGGAACAGATCACGGCTGGTTTGTCGGCTACGGACCTTTTGACAATCCTACAATTTCTGTTGCAGTTATCGTTGAGCAGGGCGGCTTCGGCGCGAGTTCAGCGGTTCCGATTGGGCGGCAAATTATGGAGGCGGCGTTCAATCTTATGGTTCAACGTGGAGAAATGGCTCCGCCCGCGCAGGCAGGTAATTAATATGAGACTTCCGCAGTGTGAAATTTTTTATCCGACGACCACGCAGGAAATTTTATTTATAAGCGGCGGACGACCTCCGAGCCGCGAATTTTTTGTGGAAGTGGCAAGCGGACGGAAAATTTTTTGCATTGATAAAGGAATTGAGCTTTGCGAGGCGTGCGAAGTTATTCCGAACGTTTTAATTGGCGACTTCGACAGCGCAAATCAATCTGCCGTCAAATGGGCGCGAGCTAAAAATATTCCAGTCGAAAAATATCCTGCCGATAAAGATTTTACTGACACGCAACTTGCCTTAAGCCGAGCCGCTGAAATTTTCGGCGAACACGTCGCGATTTTAACTGGTTGTTTTGGCGGACGCGTCGACCACCTTTACAGTACGATTTTTTCCTGCGCGGCGGCTAATCAGAAAATTTTTCTTGCCGATGAGTGCGAAATTATTTTTTATCTGCGCGGCGGCGAATCAGCTACGATTAACTTTTTTAAAAAGCCGCTTGCCGTATCGCTTTTGCCGATGACTTCAACTTGCGCGGGCGTCTCGACGAAAAATTTACATTGGGAACTTAACGGCGCAACTTTGACGCAAAATTTCCCGAACGCTACCAGCAATCGCATTGACGCCGATAAAATTTTTATCAGCTTAGAGCGTGGCACGCTTGCAATTTATTTCTGCTTTGACGAATAAAAAAATCCCCCGCAACGTCGCAGGGGATAATTTTTTGTCCAAAATGTTTTATCAGAGAAGAATGGCTTTGTTCTGAAGAATTTCGACGGCAGGAGCACACGCGCCGCAATCGCAATACTTAGCACCGCTAGCTTTGAGCTCGTCGGCATGTGCAGCGAATTTTTTTGCGCCTTCCACACCGAAAATCTGGACTGCCTGTTCCGAATGTGCAAACGGAACTAAATTTTCAACCGTTGTGATGTCGGCTTCGATTTCGGCGATTAAATTCTGCGCGGCAACTTTTTCTTCTGCCGTGCCGACCGTGTTAAGGTAAGTAGCCGCCGCCGCTTTGAGTGGTGCGCAACAGCTAGGAGCCGCCGCCATTGCCTTAATCTTTTCAATCAAAGTTTGCTTATCCATTTTAGAACCTCGTATAATCAAAGTAGTAGTTATTAGCGTCCCTCTCCAAGGACGTGATAC
>CAMJKR010000268.1 GCA_946406415.1 uncultured Selenomonadales bacterium
TGAAGTCATCGACTACACCGGCAAAGGTCTTGTCATGCCCGGCTGCGGCAACGGTCACGCGCATTATTCGGCGGGGCACGCCTTTCAAGCTGTCGGGACGGTTTTTGATAAGTCGGACTCGCTCGAAAAATTATTTGCGGAAAGTATCCCCGCCGCCGTCAAGAAAGCTCGCGACGCCGGTGCAAAGACTATCTTCGGCTTCGGCTGGGACAGAAATTTCCCGCCGGACTTTCCTTATCGCCAACAGCTTGACGCAATCTGTGACGACATTCCGATTTACTTCGCCGACGAAGAAGCTCACAAAGGCATGGCGAACACGCTTGCCCTTGTCAACGCGGGCATCATGTCGAAGGACGGCACCACGCTCAAAAAAGAAATGCGCGGCGGCGTAATCGCCATCGGTGCTGACGGCACGCCCACAGGCTATCTTTCTGAACAAGCGGGAACTTTCGTGCGCTCATTCCTTGACAACGAATATCTGTTTTCCGTCGACGTTGTTAAAGGCTTCATGCCGAAAATCGAGCAACAGTTACATTCCGAAGGTTATACGATGTACCTCGACGGCTGGGGCAATTATTTCTACAACACGAACTTCCACAAGGCCGCTCAAGAAATGGACAAAGCCGGCGATTTGCATTTCGTTTTGGGCTTGACCTACGAAATCGAAGGTTGGATGAATCCCGACGAGGAGTTGCCCAAAGCCGTTGAGGCTCAAAAATACGCTTCCACACGCGTCAAGACGAACTGGATTAAGCTTTTCATTGACGGCACGGTTGAAACGGGCACGGGCTTTATCGAACCGGTGTATAAAGACGGGCACCAGGGATCAATCAACTGGTCGGAAGAGGCAATGACCGACATCACGCGCAAGGCGAACGAAAACGGCTTGACAATGCACATTCACGCAATGGGCAACGCGGGCGTCAATCGCGTCGTCAACTCCTTTGTCAACGGCGGCAAAGACGAAATGCGCAATACGCTGGTGCACGTGTACGGCGTCATTGAGTCGGACTACAAGCGCATGGCGGAGCACAACATTTATGTCGACGCAAGTTTTATTTGGCATCACGCCGATGACGATTTGCGGGCGGATTTGCTTAAAACACTTCCCGCAGAGATGGCGGACAAAGGTTATCCGATGAAATCGTTCTTCGATAACGGCGTCAACGTGGCGTCACACTCGGACTTTCCCGCGTTGGTCGGCAGCCCCGACGATCCGTTCGGCATTATGGAAATTGCGGTGACGGGTCTTTTTTATAAAGAACAGGCGTCGAAACCGTGGTGGCCTGAAGAACTTATCACCCGCGAACAAGCTATCGAATCTTTGACAATCAACGTCGCCAAGCAAATGTTCCTTGAGAACGAACGCGGCAGTATCAAACCGGGAAAATATGCGGACTTCCTCCTCGTCAACAAAGACGTGCTCACTTGCCCCGTTAAAGAAATTCACACTGCTAAGCCCAAAGCTACTTACTTCGAGGGTAAAAAAGTTTTCTCTATGTAAAAAGTAATAACCGCCTCGACAACTTGTCGGGGCTATTTTTTTATCTATAATAGTTATGAAAGGACGTGATGTTATGTCAAACTTAACGCGAAGAGACTTCATAAAAACAGCGTCGATGGCGGCGTTGGCAATGGCAGTTCCCGTTGAAGTTTTTGCGGCTGATAATTGCACGGTGAAAACTCGTTACGGAACTTTTAATGGTTTTGTCGACAAGCAAGGCGTAAAAACTTGGCTGGGCATTCCCTTTGCTCAACCGCCCGTTGGGAAATTGCGTTGGAAGGCTCCCCAACCGTTGAAGCCGACCAATAAGACCTTCGACGCGAAAAAATTCGGCTTCAGAGCCGTTCAAATTGACGACGGCGAAGAAGGATCATCTACAACACCGCAAAGCGAAGATTGCCTGACTTTAAACATCTGGAAACGCGGCAATGGCAAAAATTTGCCCGTAATGGTGTGGATTCACGGCGGTGCTTTTTCGTTTGAAAGCACAAGCGACCAAATTTATTACGGCAGCAACTTCGCGGCGGCAAATGACGTCGTTTTGGTTACGGTTGAATATCGACTGAACGTTTTCGGCTTTATGAACTTCGGCGCGATTGATTCTTCGTTTGAGGACAGCGGTTATCTCGGAATTAAAGACCACGTGGCGGCTTTGCAGTGGATTAAGGAAAATATCGGCGAATTCGGCGGAAATCCCGATAATATTACGGTTTTCGGCGAAAGTGCCGGCTCAACTGCGATAATGTTATTGATGGTCGCTCCTGACGCGAAAAATCTTTTCCAAAAAGCAATTCCGCAATCGGGTCCGATTTTTCTTTACAATACGCCGGAATTATCCGTGAAAATCGCCGAAGAATTCCTCGAAATGAACGGCGCGAAAAATATGCGCGATTTAATGAAAAAATCTACCGCCGAACTCAAAAATTCTTACGAAAAGCTTACAGAGGCTCGCGGTCGCCGTCTTAATGATTACATTCCGAATTGCGACGGGAAATATTTGCCGCTTGAACCCGGAAAAGCACTTAAAAACGGAGCGGCTCGCGGAATTAAAATGCTGACCGGCACGACTGCCGATGAATGGCGTTATTTCATGATGATGGCAGAAAATTTATTTGAAATTCTTCGCGAAGAGCCGAAAAAACATTCTCCGCTTCTTGCACGGTACAATTTGCGCACTCCGCAGGAAATTTATCGCGCGTGGCTGAAAAATCGCCCCGATACCGAAGAAAATTACGGCGAATTTTTGAATCAGTTGGATTGGCGCGTCGGGCAAGAGTTGGCAACTGAATATCAATCGAATTTCGGCGACACGTATTATTATTTGTTCAGTGAATGGTCGCAGATTGAAAATTTGCGTTCGTGCCACGCGGTTGACTTGGCTTTTACCTTCAATAACGGCGATCACATTGTCCCGAATCCCGCGCAGAATCTCGTTAAGGCTGTTCAATCGTCGTGGACAGCATTTGCGGCGAACGGCAACCCCGACAACGAATTTATCCCGCACTGGGAGAAATATTCCGCTAATAATCGCCAAACTATGGAGCTAAACTCTAAAGGTTGCGTATTACATAAAGATTTGAACACGCAAAACTTAAACGCCTTGCGTTATGTCTACGAAAATTAAAATCTGCCGCCTCTACTTATGTCGGGGTTTTTTTTTATAAATTTTACTTGACACACATATATATACATATAATGTTATGGAATATTTTGCATAAATATTGAAAGGACATGATATTATGTTCCCAAACTTAACGCGAAGAGATTTTATCAAAACAGCGTCATTGGCGACGTTGGCAATGACGGTTCCCGCTAATATTTTCGCGGCGGATAATTGCACAGTTAAAACTCGCTACGGAACTTTCAACGGCTTTGTCGACAAAAACGGCGTAAAAAATTGGCTGGGCATTCCCTTTGCTCAACCGCCCGTCGGCAAACTTCGCTGGCAGGCTCCTCAACCGTTGAAACCGACCAATAGAATTCGCGACGCAAAAAAAATCGGCTTTACGGCTATACAAATGGTTGACGAAAATGAAAACGCATCTGTAAATCCACAAAGCGAAGACTGCTTGACGCTAAACATTTTCACGCGCGGCAATGGCAAGAATAAGCCCGTAATAGTTTTCATTCACGGCGGTGCTTTTCTAGGCGGCGGCAACAGTGACCCGCTTTATTACGGCAGTAACTTTGCGGCGGCGCAAGATGTCGTTATCGTCACGATTAACTATCGGTTGAACGTTTTCGGCTTCGTGAACTTCGGCGCGATTGATCCGTCGTTCGAGGATTGCGGTTATCTTGGAATTAAGGATCAAGTTGCGGCGTTGGCGTGGTTGAAAGAAAACATTTCGGCGTTCGGCGGCAACCCCGACAACGTGACGATTTTTGGCGAAAGTGCCGGCTCAATTTCAACTATGT
>CAMJKR010000269.1 GCA_946406415.1 uncultured Selenomonadales bacterium
GATTCGGCGATTTTGGCTAAGTTCATGCCCGAAGGTTCAGTGGCGTACACTTTCCGCTGTCTTGTGCCCGGCAAAAAAGTTGAAGACGAATCCGAACGCGCCGCGCATTGGGCAAAAATTTGTAAGCTCAATCACAAAGTCATTGACATTTATTGGGAAGATGTCGAAGCGGTCGTCGATAAACTTATGCTCCACAAGGGCGCACCAATTCATTCGATTGAAACGCAAATTTACATTGCCGCCAAAAAAGTTTTAGCGGACGGCTTTACAAAATTTATTTTCGGCGAAACAGCAGATATAATTTATGGCGGACATGACGGCTTGTTATCAAAAGATTGGCTGTTCGGAGAATTTGTGGAGCGTTATTCTTATATCTTGCCCTATAAAGTTTTAAGGGAACCGCAAATGCCGCTTGCCCCTTACCAAGAATTTGAAGTTGACGGACACATTGACCCGTACAAATTTATTAACAAACATTACCTTCAGGAGTCCCCACCTTCATATATCAACGCTTGCGAAACAGCGGGAGTTGAATTCGTTGCTCCGTTTTTTATGTCGCGCATGACAAACCCCATTGACTACAAAAAAATTCGCGGCGGCGAGCCGAAATACATTGTGCGCGAAGCGTTCCGCAAACTTTATCCCGGCGAAGAAATCCCGCGTAAAACGCCAATGCCGCGTCCTGTTAACGAGTGGTTTGAAAATTGGCAAGGACCGACGCGCAAAGAATTTTTACCACACTGTCAAGAAAATTTAAACGGCAATCAGCGTTGGATGGTTTGGGCTTTGGAAAGATTTTTGAACTTAATCGAGCCGTAAAAATAACAAAACAAAAAACTCCTCTGCAAAATTGCAGGGGAGAATTTTTTATCGCTCAAATATCTAAATTTTTAACGAGTAAAGCATTTTCTTCTATAAACTGTCTGCGCGGCGCGACTTGATCACCCATTAAAATTGTAAAGAGTTCGTCCGCCTCAACTGCGTCATTAATCTCAACACGGAGCATTGTGCGCGTCATCGGATCCATTGTCGTTTCCCAAAGTTGTTCGGGATTCATTTCGCCAAGACCTTTATAGCGTTGAACTGTTGCTCCGTCGCGCCCAACCTCGTCAAGCTTTTTAGCAAGTTCGTCGTCGCTGTAAGTGTACCAATGATTCTTGCCTTTGCGAATTTGATAAAGCGGCGGCTGGGCAATGTAAACGTGTCCGTGTTCGACGAGCGGTTTCATATACCGATAAAAGAACGTCAACAGCAAAGTCCGAATATGTGCGCCGTCAACGTCCGCGTCCGTCATTATAATAATTTTTCCGTAGCGGCGTTTGCTTAAATCAAAGTCGTCGCTAATTCCCGTGCCGAACGCCGTTATCATCGTGCGAATTTCCGCGTTGGCAAAAATTTTATCCAAGCGAGCTTTCTCGACGTTTAAAATTTTGCCGCGCAGAGGCAGGATAGCTTGAAAACGTCTGTCACGTCCTTGCTTAGCTGAGCCGCCCGCGCTGTCGCCCTCGACGATATAAATTTCCGCCTTGTCCGGATCTTTAACGGAGCAATCAGCTAGCTTGCCGGGTAAGCTTGAAATTTCTAGCGCATTTTTCCTGCGTGTAAGTTCACGAGCTTTACGAGCCGCCTCACGGGCACGCGACGCCATAACTGCCTTTTCTAAAATCTGCTTAGTTATCGCGGCATTTTCCTCGAAAAATTCGCTTAAGCTTTCGTTGACGACCGCACTGACTAACGAGCGAATTTCCACATTGCCGAGCTTGGTTTTAGTTTGCCCCTCGAATTGCGGATTGTGAAGCTTGACGCTTATCACAGCCGTTAAGCCCTCACGAACGTCCTCGCCGCTTAAAGTGCTGTCGCTATTCTTTAACAGATTGTGGCGTTTAGCGAACTCGTTGGCAACTTTGGTAAGCGCGGTGCGGAAGCCGACCAGATGCATACCGCCTTCCTCTGTGTTGATATTGTTGACGTAACTGAAAATATTTTCCTGATAAGCGTCGGTGTATTGCATGGCAACTTCAACAACTGCATCGTCGCGGCGTCCGTTGAAGTAAATCGGCGTCGGATTAATTTTTTCCTTCTTGCGATTGAGATGTTCGACGAAAGATTTTATCCCGCCGTCAAAGTGAAATTCTTGCTTTTCGCCTGTGCGCTTATCGTTCAAAGTAATTTTAATGCCGCTGTTTAAAAATGCCAATTCGCGGAGCCTGTGCTTAAGCGTGTCATAATTGAATTCCAAGACTGTAAAAATTTCGTCGTCGGGCAAGAAGTGAACTTTAGTTCCGGTATCTTGCGCGAATCCGATAATTTCAAGCGGGCTGACAGTTTCACCGCGTGAGAAAGTTATCCGATAAATTTTCCCGTCGCGACGAACTTCAACTTCCATAGATTTTGACAGAGCATTTACGACGCTGACGCCCACGCCGTGCAATCCGCCGCTAACTTTATAACCGCCGTCGCCGAACTTGCCGCCCGCGTGCAAAACGGTTAATACGACTTCAACCGCAGGCTTGCCGCTTTCGTGCATGTCAACGGGAATGCCGCGCCCATTGTCGCTAACGGTTATGGAATTGTCCGCCTCAATCGTAACGTTAATTTCCGTGCAAAAGCCCGCCAAAGCCTCGTCAATCGAATTGTCGACTACCTCATAAACTAAATGGTGTAAACCGCGTTCCGAAGTGGAACCGATATACATGCCTGGGCGAAGTCTAACCGCCTCTAATCCTTCCAGAATTTGGATTTGATCTGCGCTGTAATCGCCCTCGACTGCCTCAACCTGCGCGGCGGACTCGTCGAAATGAACTTCTATATCGTCGTCTTCGTCGTCGCGTTCTTCAGGCGGCATGACATTTGGCAAATCGTTTTCGTGCGGTTCATCTTCGGGAGCGTCGCCGAAGTCTTCAACCTTGTGAATTTTCTTTTCGTCCAAAATTTTTACCTCCGTTTCATGGATAGTTTATCATAAAAAATCTTTTGTGTATAATGCTTGCGACAAAATTTTATTCAGAGGCGCGATTAGAACGGCATTGCAGTTAACAAGGGCTTTATTTTTTTTCGGGAAGTGTGCTATAATGCGCCGCAGAAAATTTTTGGAGGCTGGTAAATTGAAATACATGACAGGCAAAGAAGTCGCGGAAGCGTTCTTGAAGTTTTTCGAGGGCAAAGGACATTTAATCATGCCGAGCTTTTCGCTGATACCCGAAAACGACCCGACGCTTTTGATGATAGGCGCGGGAATGGCTCCGCTTAAACCGTTTTTTACAGGGAAATTGAAGCCGCCTTGCCCGCGAGTTACGACAAATCAACGTTGCGTGCGGACGGGCGATATAGAAAATGTCGGACGGACTGCGCGGCACCATACGGCATTCATGATGCTGGGAAATTTTTCGTTCGGCGATTACTTCAAAGCAGAGGCAATCCCTTGGGCGTGGGAATTTTTAACGGAAGTGTGCGGCTTGCCACGTGAAAAGCTTTGGGTATCAATTTATCCCAACGACGACGAGGCGGAGCAAATTTGGCTTAAACAACCTGGACTTAATCCCAAACACATTGTAAGGCTTGAGGATAATTTTTGGGAGATTGGACCTGGACCTTGTGGACCCGACAGCGAAATTTATATCGACTTAGGCGAAGAGCGCGGTTGCGGTAAAGAAACTTGCGCGCCTGGTTGCGATTGCGACAGATTTTTAGAAATTTGGAACCTCGTCTTTACGCAATTCGACAAGACAGAGGACGGCGAATATAAACCGCTTGAACATAAAAATATTGATACGGGTTGCGGGCTTGAACGGCTTGCAAGCGTCCTGCAACAGAAAAATTCTAACTTCGAGACGGATTTATTGTTCCCGATAATCGAATACGTCGAGAAAATTAGCGGGCTTAAATACGGCGACGACGCTAAAAAAGATATTTCGATGAA
>CAMJKR010000270.1 GCA_946406415.1 uncultured Selenomonadales bacterium
ACTTCCTGACACTGTTATGTCTTTTTTTGAAAACAAAAATAATTTTTTAACAGAATGTAGAATGCTCGTTAAACTTGGTTTGTTGAAAGTACAACCTTCACTTATGAAAGAAATTTTAGCGATTAAAGCAAAATTATTCGCGCCAACTGATCGTGTACTTGGTGTACATTTACGTGGAACAGACTACACTTCTATTAAACCTAAATTCCATGCTATCCCCCCCCCCATAGAATATGCAACCAACGTAATTTTTGATAAATTAGCCGAGTGGAATTGCAATAAAATTTTCCTAGCTACAGAGGATAAAAACATTGAACAAACGATTAAAAATACTTTTGGAGATTTATGTGTTACGTTTGATAAAAAATTCGTGGACTATGTTCAGGGGGAATGGATTACCCATTTTAACATAGACAGGGAAGATGATAAATTTTTGCAAGGGAAAGAATATCTTATGGAAATGCTCCTATTATCGAAATGTGATTCATTGGTAATGGCAAGAGGTTTTGGTGCAGTCGGTGTTATGATGCTGGAAGAAACCTTTGAGCATACATATTTCTTTAACCTCGGCAGATATGGCGTATATGGTAGAGCTTTCGAATAATCTCCGATTGGAGAAAACTCATAGCGCGATGATAATCTAATTCGGGGCGGCGATTTGTCTCGTCGTCGGTTTTTTCCAAGGAGATGATTCCACTGATTGACAATGATAAGAGCGAACATTACATTAAGCGCGGTGACCCAAGTAAGGCGACGTATTACATAATTCGTCAACAAAATACAGAGGCAGGGCTTTTTTGGTACTTTGCAATGGTTGCTGGTCATATCCGCTACGCAATGTCCAATGGTTGGTTGCCCGTCGTTGACATGCAAAATTATCCAAATCCCTACTTGGCTCCGGACAAACTCGGCAAGGAAAATGCGTGGGAGTATTACTTTGAACAACCACTGAAAATTAATTTGGAGCAAGCATATAGCGGCGAAAATGTTATCTTAAGTGCCACAGAAAACGAGTCGGTAGCATACCCCGATTTGACAATGCGTTTCTTTGAAAATAAAAATAACGTTTTGACAGAGTGGAGAACGCTCGTTAAATTTGGCTTGCTTAAAGTAAAACCCGCGTTGGTAAAAGAGGCTTCCGCAATTAGAGACAAATTATTTACGAAAACCGACCGTGTACTTGGCGTTAAATTGCGCGGAACGGATTACCTTGCAAACAAACCTAAATGGTATCCTATCCCGCCCACCGCAGAATTTGCTACAAATGTAATTTTATCCAAATTAACCGAGCACAAATGCAACAAAATTTTCCTGGCTACAGAGGATAAAAATATTGAACAAACGCTGAAGAATACTTTTGGCGATTTGTGCGTTACGTTTGATAAAAAATTCGTGGACTACGTTCAGGGAAAATCTATTACCGCTTGTCGCATAGACCGGGAAAATGATTACTTCCTGCAAGGGAAAGAATATCTCGTTGAAATGCTTTTATTGTCGAAATGTAATTCATTGGTGCTGGCAAGAAGTTTTGGTGCAGTCGGCGTTATGATGCTGAGTGAAGCTTTTGAGCATACATATTTCTTTAACTTCGGCAGATATGGCATATATGGTGGAGCAATGGAATAATTTTTTATAGGAATCTTAGGGCGGCGGTTCTAACGTCGAGTCGTCGCCCGCTTTTTTTAGGCGGTGATTTGTTGATAGATAAAAATTTAATCGACCAAAATTGGAAAGAACATTACGTCAAAAAAGGCGACCCTAAAAAGCCGACGTATTATATAATTCGGCGACAACACGAACACACAGGGCTTTTTGCCAGATATAAAATTATTGGCGAACATATTCGCTACGCGCTCACAAATGGTTGGTTGCCCGTCATCGACATGCAAAATTATCCGAATCCCTATTTAGCTCCGGATAAATTTGGTAAAGAAAATTCATGGGAATATTATTTTGAGCAACCACTTCGCATTGGTTTGGAACAAGCTTAAAACGGGAAAAATATTATATTGAGTGCTGAAGAAGTATTGCCTCAACTTTATGAAACGGTAGCTCTTTTGGAAAATCGCGACAACAGTTTAACGCAGTGGCAAATGCTCGTTAAATTTGGTTTGCTTAAAGTAAAACCTGCACTGATGAAGGAAATTTTAGCTGTTCGCGATAAACTCTTTTCAGCCAATGATCGCGTACTCGGTGTACTTTTACGCGGAACGGATTACGTTGATAAAAAAACCTTTTGGGCATCCTATACCGCCTCCCGTTGAATTTGCTATCAGTACGATTATCGTTAAAATGAAAGAGTGGAATTGTAACAAAGTTTTTTTAGCTACAGAGGATAGGGAAATTTTAAATAACTTCAAAAATATCTTCGGAGATTTGTGCATAACGTTTGACCGCGAATATCCGGAATATAAAAATGGACAGATGATTAGCCTTTGTCGAATTGATAGACCAAACGATCATTTTTTGCAGGGTAAAGATTATCTTACGCAAATTGTACTTTTGTCGCAGTGCAATTCTTTTATAACGGCGAGGTGTTCCGGTGCGATTGGCGCGGTGATGATGGCGGAGCATTTTGAACATGTATTGGCGTTCAATCTCGGAAGATACGGAATGATTTCTGTTGATTAAAAAATTGTGTTAAAATTTTTAATGACGTTCGTTTATTTAGGAGGGAAAAAATTGTTTGATAAAAATCTGGAAGAACACTACATAAAAAAAGAAAATCCCAACAAGCCAACTTACTACGTAATTCGGCGCATGTCTGAAACGACGGAACTTTTGACCGTCTATAGAATGGTTATGGGGCATGTTCGCTACGCGCTGTCTAAAGGCTGGATCCCCGTCGTCGACATGCAAAATTATCCGAATCTCTACTTAGCTCCGGAAAAACTCGGCAAGGAAAATGCGTGGGAATATTATTTTGAGCAGCCGTTCCGCGTCGGATTGGAGCAAGCTTATAACAGCGAGAATGTCGTTTTAAGCAACGGCGACTGCGTAAAACCTTATCCCGATTACTCAATAAATTTGTTGGAAAAAAAGAATGATGAGCTAGTTGAATGGCGTATGCTAATCAAAATGGGTTTCATGACGATAAAGCCTGAATTGGCGGAAGAAATTTCTGCCGTTCGTGAAAAATTGTTTTCGGCTAAGGAGCAAGTGCTCGGTGTGCTTTTGCGCGGCAATGATTATCCCGACAAAAAAATTAAAGGTGCGCCTATCCCGCCGCCCGTTGAATTTGCCGTAAATACGGTGACTGCCAAATTTAACGAATGGGAATGCAACAAAGTCCTCTTGCTGACAAAAGATAATTCCGTTGCGGAAATGCTAAGGAATAACTTCGGCGACAAATGCTCAAACCTTGACCAATTATACGCTAACTTCTATAATTCGGAAGATAATGACTCGGTTGAAAATAATTTTTCAGCCAATAATGATGAACGTTTTCTGAAGGGCAAGGAGTATTTGACGCAAATAATGATTCTGTCGATGTGCAATTCTTTTATTGCGGACAGATACGACGACAGCGTAAACGTAATGTTGCTGGCAAATAAATTCGCGCATAAACATTTCTTTAATCTTGGCAACTACTGATTTTTGAGGGAGGTAAAATTTTTGCTTAACGATAATTCTTTGCTTAACGATAATCATTTGCTCGACGATAATCATCTACTCAACGATAATCCGTTGTTTAGTGAAAACCCGTTGCTTAACGAGAATCCTGCGCCTGCTGAAAGTTCTGCGCCTGTTGAAAATCTTGCGCCCGTTGAAAGTTCTGCGCCCGTTGAAAGTTCTGCGGAAGAGGAGGAGCCTGTTAATATTCTTTTTGATAAAAATCCCGAAGAGCATTACATTAAACAAGGCGACCCCAGCAAACCGACTTACTATATAATACGTCGCTTGCCGGAGACCACAGGAC
>CAMJKR010000271.1 GCA_946406415.1 uncultured Selenomonadales bacterium
GACGAGGCAACCAGCGCACTCGATAACCGCACTCAAGCCATTGTCACTGAAAGCCTTGACCGGCTCAACACGACGCGAATCATCGTTGCGCACAGACTTTCCACGATTAGAAATTGCGACAAAATTTTTGTCCTTGACGGCGGGCGCATTGTCGAGCGCGGAACTTTTGATGAACTCGTTGCTAAGGGCGGCATGTTTGCAGGTTTCGTTAAACGCCAAGTCGTATGAAAATTCGCGAATATTATTGCAAGCGATAAATCCACGTTATATAATGCAGAAAAGTTTTAAGGAGGAATTTTTATGAACAACTTGACTGACAACCAGAAAGCTAACATTTCCCAAGAATTAATCGCGAAGGCTATGCAGTGCGAGACGCCTGAAGAACTCGTCGAACTGGCCAAGACCGAAGGCTATGACCTGACTTTGGAAGAGGCGGAAGCTTATCTCGACGAAATGGACGACATCGAACTCGACAGCCAACAACTTAAAGCTGTTGCGGCGGGAGACGGTTGTGATCAAAATGTCTATAATGAAGGTGATTGTAGCGACTTCGATCCCGGCTGTGTAACAGGAGATACGCTTGTAATGCTTGCAGACGGCACAGAAAAGCGCGCCGACGAACTCACCGAGCAAGACCGCCTTATGACGTGGGACTTTGACAAAGGCACTGCGGTTGGCAGAAAAATGTTTTTCATGCACAAGGGAACGTTTGACGAGCCGCACGACGTTATTAGCGTAAAGTTCAGCGACGGTACAGCGGTTGGCGTGGTGCGTGAGCATCTTTTCTTCGACATGACGCTTGGCAAGTTCATTGCTGTCAACGAAGACAAACCGGAAGAGAGCCGCGCTTATATCGGTCACGACTTCGCAAAAGTTTTACCCGGCGGCAATTTCGTTACGGTTAAGTTGACGGATATTTCCGTTGACGAAAAAACTTACACCTACTACGCGCCCATTGCGGAGGAACATTGGAGCCACATGGTAAACGGAATGTTCAGCGGTTGCGCCTATACTCTCGGCATGGTGAACCGTTTCGACTTCGTTAAAGGTGAATTGCGTTACGACCCGCAGAAAAAACTTGCCGACCTTGAAAAGTATGGACGCTTGCCTTACGCGGCAGTTGCCGAGTATGTCTCCTACGAATTTTACAAGCAGAATCGCGGCGACGAGTTATCAGTTGCAATAGGTAAGGGCTTGTTGACGGTTGAAGAGTTGCAAGGCTTGGTTGCCAAATTCTTTGATTGTTTCTTCGACCCCAAAAAGATTGCGTACGTTTCTGCATAAAGTTTGCAACTTAAAAATAAGAATACATCGGCAAAAATTTTCGTCGGTGTATTTTTTCCCGCTTGCAAGATATAAATCCACGTTATATAATTTGGAAAAATTTTAAGGAGGAATATTTATGGCATTAACAGACGACCAGAAAGCTAACTTCTCGGAAGAACTTATCGCGAAGGCTATGCAGTGCGAAACGCCCGAACAGCTTATCGAACTCGCTAAAGCGGAAGGCTATAATCTGACTTTGGAAGAAGCGGAAGCTTATCTTGCCGAAATGGACGACATCGAACTCGACAGCAAACAACTTAAAGCCGTTGCGGCGGGAGCCTGTCCTGACTGCGACCCGGATTGTAATAGATGTGACAGATACAACAACAACCCCGGTTGTGTAACAGGCAATACTCTTGTAATGCTTGCAGACGGCACAGAAAAGCGCGCCGACGAACTCACCTCTCAAGATATTCTTATGACGTGGGACTTTGACAAAGGCACTGCCGTTGGCAGAAAACCATTTTTAATCTTCAATCAAACTTTCAATAAGCCGTGTAACGTTATCAACGTGAGATTTAGCGACGATACAGCGGTTGGCGTGATGTTTGAGCATCTTTTCTTCGACATGACGCTTGGCAAGTTCATTGCTGTCAACGAAAACAAACTTGAAGAGAGCCGCGCTTGCATTGGTCACGACTTCGCAAAAGTTTTACCGAACGGCGATTTCGTTACGGTTAAGTTGACGGATATTAACGTTGAGAAAAAAATTTGTAATGTCTACGAAATAATTGCAGGGGAACATTGGAGCCACATGGTAAACGGAATGTTTAGCGGTTGCGCGTGTACTCTCGGCATGGTGAACCGTTTCGACTTCGTTAAAGGTGAATTGCGTTACGACCCGCAGAAAAAACTTGCCGACCTTGAAAAGTATGGACGCTTGCCTTACGCGGCAGTTGCCGAGTATGTCTCCTACGAATTTTACAAGCAGAATCGCGGCGACGAGTTATCAGTTGCAATAGGTAAGGGCTTGTTGACGGTTGAAGAGTTGCAAGGCTTGGTTGCCAAATTCTTTGATTGTTTCTTCGACCCCAAAAAGATTAAGTACATTTCGGCATAAATTTTAATCGGATTAGAATGCTAAATTTTATAAAATGCTTTTTAGTCGTTAAGGAAGAATGGTTATGGCATTAAGCGACGAGCAACAAGCTAACCTCTCGGAAGAGTTAATCGCGAAGGCAATGCAGTGCGAAACGCTCGAACAACTTATCGAGCTTGCGAATAAAAACGGCGTTGAACTGACTTTGGAAGGGGCGCGAAATAAATTTGCTTGAATCAAAATTAAATCCCAAAGAAATTTATAAGATTCTTATTGCTCATATGTCACGCGGCGGTTGTAAGGAAAATTTTCTTGGCGATTTGAAATTATCAGAAGTGGCTTTTGCAAACAGCCTGATTGATGACGAATTCCCGATTTTGTATTATGAAATGTACTTGCTGGGAAAACCGCGCACAGATTTTCACGTTTCAATAAGTGGGGAGAGTATTCACGCCTGTAATAATTTTCCTGCTAATTTGGGTGGCGGCGGCTACGAAAAAGTCTTTGAGTGGTATAAAAATACGCCTGGTCAAAAAGATTTAATATTTTCTTACGATGTCAGCGAAGGGCGAACAGACAGCCACACCTTGCATATGTTTTTTGAACTGCCATTCCCATATATAAAGGAATATTTCAAAGTTATGGGCAGTGAAGAATCAGCAGAATACCTGAAAGAATTTGAATCGCGAGTGCCTAAAGGTTGGAGTCACATTTATTACGGACTCTTCAAAGGCAGAGCGGCTTCGCCCGTTCGCCTTGATTACTTTGTAAATGAAGATCAGCAGAAAATCTACGCAGAGGATATTTCAATTTTTGGTGAGCACTTTAAAAATTTAGGTTTTAACGCCGTCAACGAAGAATTTCTGCAACGCTGTAAAGAAATTGCAAATTTGCCGTTTCAAATGGAATTACAATTCAACGTTCTTGGCGTGAACAAATTAGACAGTACAATAGGCGTGTCCTCAACCTTAGCCCCGTCAAATGCTTTTTGTCAACGAAACTCTGTTCAAGTCAGAGAGCTTTTTAGCGAAGGCGGCAACGGTTACGATTTAATGAAGAAGATAGAAAGTTGGGGACTTAGCGACAGCCGCTGGCAGTATATAAAAGCTGTGAGTTTTAATAAATATCTTCGGCTCGGTAAAGTTTCACTGCATATATTAAACTTGCCGATATTTTTAAAAGTGCGTTGGCGTGAAGGTAAAATGCTTGATGCAAAATTGTATTTTATTGCGTCGGCAGAAGAAGAAAAAATTTGATTAAGTCAATGGTGAGGTTTATGAGAATTAGTAGTTATGAAATAATCCTGCCACTTTTGGATAAAAATATAAAAGAAATTGCAGGTTATCGGCTGATGGTTAACGGACTTTACGGCGCATTTGACATCGTTGCAAAGGAAGACTGCGAAAAAATTTCGGCGGGCAAATTTTCCGAACTGCCGCTTGCAGTTTTGGAACGTCTTCTGCTTAGAGGACACCTCACGCGCAAAAGCGAAGCGGAAGAACTTGCCGATATGAAATTGCTCGCCCGTATGTACAAAAAAATT
>CAMJKR010000272.1 GCA_946406415.1 uncultured Selenomonadales bacterium
AAAAACTAACGCAAAGTTTTCAGGACGTTTCAGAGATTCACGCCCAAACTTGACGCCACGAGCTTTGGCAGCAGATATTCCTTCCGCTTGCCGTTGCTTAATGAAGTCACGTTCAATCTGTGCGAATGCCGACATAATCTGTAGAACTAAATCTGCGACTAACGTTCCGATAAGGTCATTGTGGCGACGTGTGTCGAGGAGCGGCATATCGATAACGACTATTGCCGCGTTTTTTTCTTTTGTGATGATACGCCATTGTTCAAGAATTTCCGCATAATTTCTGCCAAGCCTATCAATGCTTTTTACAACAAGTGTGTCACCAGGCTTTATTTTTCTCAAAAGTTTGCGATATTGTGGACGCGCAAAATCTTTGCCACTTTGTTTATCGACAAAAAAATTCTTTGCTGACACTCCGAAATTTTCAAGTGCAATGCGCTGGCGGTCATCATTTTGTTCCCGCGTGGACACGCGAATATAACCGTACATTTTGCTCATAAAAAATTCCTCCAAATCCTTCGTGGCGTGGAATTGCCTCGAACATTTTAGAGGAATAAAATTTACAAAACCCTCCTCCGAAATATTCAATATCGGCTTGCGTCACCTCTCTATAATTATTGCTGAATTTCCTTTTCCAAGGTGTCATGAACTTCTTCTTGAATTTTCTCCGTTGCCAGAATCCATTCAAGCGGATCACTTTCGTAGAGTTCAGCGTTGACGCCGCGTTCTGCTGCCAGTTTTTCAGCCATTTTTTCGGCGCGATTGGAGTAAGCTTTCTGGTAGCTCGTCAAATACTCTTCCAATTCTCCTTTTTCGAGTAGCAAATTGTACAATCTGGGCTTAGTAGTCCGCAGATATTCTTCCTCCATGTGTCCCCACACTCCACAAAATTTTTCTTCCAAAATTCTCATCTCCCGTATGCTTTGATTTCCTGCATAATTTCCTTGCCATAATTTTTATTCTCGTGTCCTGACGGACTTAAATCTTGTATAACCTGCTGAACCGAGTCTACAGAATATTTTTCCGCCAATTTTTTTGCCGCCGCTTTATCAAAATCTTTTTGACTCTTTGGAGCGTATTGATAAGGCGAATGAGGAATATGCACGGCTTGTAAAATTTTGTAGCCCGTCGAGTTTGTCGACGCTTTATTTTTACCGTCCTGTATACTGCAAATGTTTTCGTCTATTCGAGTAAAGAAGTCTTTGAACTGCTTGCTTGTCAACGTGATTGACGGATATTTTTCGTGCACTTCTTTTATTGTGAAAAACTTTTTTACGCCGTCGAGCAATTTTTGAGTGAATGCCGCCAATTTGTCCGCCAGACTCCGATTTTCTTTTGAGATTTCCTCAATGACGCGGCGACCGGTCTTCATATCGGCGAAAGCATCGGCAAGCATTTCTTCCATTACCTTTGACTTGCTCATTTTCGGTTGCTTGACCGCTTGGCGATAATCTTCTATCTGCTGACTGGTAAAAATTTCGTGACGTTCAACATGAGTGAGAATATCATCGTAAAGCTCCGGTTCATGCTTTTTCATCACGTGGAAAGCCTCATGCCAAAATGCCCAATCAAGCGACGTTTCCGATTTTCCGTTCAGATAAACGATGTCACGGTCGTCGTCAAATCTGCCGTGCAATTCGGGCGCACCCTCGAAATATTTCACGTCGATACCAAAAACATCTTCGCTCATCTTTTGCAAGGCAGTTTGCTCAAAAGTTAATTCCCTATCGAAAAGCAAACGCGAATTTTTCATACACTCGCGAATTTCTGCCGTTGACGCTGAATAAAGCTCATAGTTCTCGTCGTGTGACTTAAAGCGAATCGAATCAAAAAGAAAATCGAACGCCGCTTTGATGTCTTCAACTTCTGTCGCCGTCGGATAAGGATAAGTGTTGTCCATTTTGAAGCCGCTTTCGGAAGCCTTTGCCCACGACTCATCCGAACGATAATTTACCAGATAATCGTTTTGAATCCCCCGCGCGCTCAATTTTTCTTTCAAGTAGACCTCAAAAGCACGAGCCATCATTTCTTCGGGCAAAGTCCAGTAATCCTTTTCCCTGCGCTTGTCGAGATTTTTGCACCGCTCAGCTAATCCGCTTTGATTTATTACGTCTTGAACCAGCCGAAAGCCTTCCATGACCTCTGCACTGACATTTTGTGGATTTTTCTCTTGCGTGCTGTGGGTAATCATCGCTGTTGCAGAATTTTTTTCTTTCCTGCCGAAGTAATTATCGACGCTATGGAACCACTCGTGACCGAGACTTCCCGAACCTTTATTTTTTGTCAGATTGATGACAACCTTCACCGGCTCGTAATGGGCAAGCGGCGCATTTTTTCCGCCCCTGCCTCGCGCACCGAACGCCAAGCCCAATGAACCGTTCAGCGATAATGCTCGCGGCGGCAAATTCAATGCCTCTGCCATATCCGTTAAAGCGTCGTATGCGTTGTTCAAATTTTCTTGACGATTTTTATTTTCGACCCACGTGCCAAACTCAACGCCGCGAAAACCGAACGTCTCTTGAAATTGTTCCGGCGTTACGTCGCCTTTACGTTTTAATTCGCCCGTTCTCGGAGTGTTTTGAGCCTCGCGCTCGTATGGAATTTCGCGATACTTTTCCAATTTCTCTTCCAGCTCTTCCATGTGCGAATTTAGGTAGGCAGCGGCTTCCTCCACTTTTTCAAACGGCGATTGTATCTCAACATAGTCGCGCCCGACCTTGCAACCAATGAAAAAATAATTGCTGTACTTCCAGCTGTAGATTTTAAACGGATTTTTCTTTGTGCGCGGCGTTTTTTCTTGATGACGGTCTTGATTCTTGTATCGCTCTATGGCGTCGGATTTTGTCGCGCCGTACCCAAGAACTCTGTACCTGTAAGCCCCGTGCATTTCCCTCAATTCGATTTTTCGGTCTTCGGAGTAACCATAATCGTATTTTTCCGATTCGGCAAATGCCAACGCCGAACAATCTTGTTCGTGTCCCATGATTTTGTAAATCAGCATGGAATCTTCTACATGTTGTGCGACGGATTTGCTGTCTCGCAGTGTGTGACTATATTCGGACTCGTGTGTTTTCATCTTTTCGAGTTCGGAGGCGAATTCTTCAGATGTCCATTTGTTTTCGAGTACATCGACCGACATATCACGCAGGATGCTTACTTTTTCCGCCCATTCTCTTATCAACCACGAATATTTTCGCGGCTTGAGCGGAATAGCGTCGCGCAATGCCCGTACTGCGTCGACCTTCCAGCTTTCTACGCCGCTCTCCAAAAGTTTTTTATAATTCGGCGCAGGAAACGATTTCGACAACGGAACGCCTTCGACTTCGCTTTCTACTGCGACCCTAATCAAGTCGCAATAAGCCGCGTACAAATCTTTTCGCGCTCCGCCGATTTTTTCTCCGGCTCATGGTTTTGAGTTTCCGCTACCGCTTGCCTGACCGCTCCGGCGATAATATTGCCTTCATCTACCGCTCCGAAGTCGGCGAACAAGTCATATTCGACCAAATTTTTCTTCTTGCTCATAGTTTTTGCTCCAATACTTTTTCAACCAACATTTTTTGCCATTAACGAATAATCTTTTCGCAACTGTTCAATTAAAATGCGGAGTGTCGTGATTTCTTTTTTACATTCCTCGAATTCACATTGGAATTTATGAATCATGGCTCTGACTTTTATGCTCTCGTGCGCCATCTGCAACAACTTTTGATAATCGGCAATGGACAGTTCCACATATTCGACGTTATCAGCTCCCAAAAACGTTTTCGACTTAGCCGCCGCTGATATTCTTTGCAATTCTTTTTGATTGAGAGCATTGAGTTCTAAATTTTCCGCCACGACTTCAAGTTTCAATTTCAGTTGCTCAATTTTGAAGTTACACAATTCGAGAAACTGTCGTACATGATAATCG
>CAMJKR010000273.1 GCA_946406415.1 uncultured Selenomonadales bacterium
TTGCCGATTGATGACGATATTTTTAGTCGCTCGTCAATCGACACGTCGAGAGCGCACCGCCGAATTAACCATGACCGAAGCCATGATCATCACCTCCATGTAAAAATTGTCCTTGATATAAATCTTATCGGCATTTTATTTAACGTTGTTGCGCGTGTCAATTTGATTTGCGGAAAAAATTTTTTGGCGTTCGGACGCGAATCTTTCAGCCGAAAAATTGTTATAAAAGGTCGCGTCACGACAAGCTTGACAAGCATTTTTGGCAATGATAATATTGGCGCGCTTTTGACAGGCATGAAAATTTTGGAAGGAGGTGGGCGCATGCCAACCATAAATCAGTTAGTGAGAAAAGGTCGTCAGATGTTGGACGAAAAATCAACGGCTCCGGCTCTGAAAGAGTGCCCGCAAAAACGCGGCGTGTGCACTCGTGTTTATACGACGACGCCCAAAAAACCGAATTCGGCACTTCGCAAGGTTGCGCGTGTCCGCTTGACCAACGCCATTGAAGTCACTGCTTATATCCCCGGCATCGGGCATAATCTGCAGGAACATAGCGTTGTATTGATTCGCGGCGGACGTGTTAAAGATTTGCCGGGTGTTCGCTATCATATTATTCGCGGCTCCCTCGATACCGCCGGCGTTCAAGACCGCAAACAAGCGCGTTCCAAGTACGGCGCAAAGAAGGCTAAAGCTAAGAAAAAGTGATTAGTGATTAGTAGTTAGTGATTAGAAAAATCTTTTCACTAACAGCTAACCACTAACAACTAACCACTAACAAGGAGGAGCAGAAATGCCGAGAAAAGGTGCTGTGCCTAAACGAGACGTTCTGCCGGATCCTGTCTACCACTCAAAGACGGTTGCGAAGTTTATAAATAAAGTCATGCTGTCAGGCAAAAAGAGCGTAGCTCAGCGCGTGGTGTATGACGCCTTCGACACAATCCGCGAAAAGACAGGCAAAGATCCGCTGGAAATTTTCGAGACGGCACTGAAAAATGTTATGCCGGTTTTGGAAGTCAGAGCGCGTCGCGTCGGCGGTGCAAACTATCAAGTTCCCGTCGAAGTGCGCCCCGACCGTCGTCAAACATTGGGAATTCGTTGGCTGGTAAATTATGCCAGATTGCGCGGCGAAAAAACTATGGACGCTAGACTTTCAGGCGAACTTATGGACGCGGCTAATAATACCGGCGCATCGATCAAGAAAAAAGAAGATACTCACAAAATGGCGGAAGCTAACAAGGCATTCGCGCATTATCGCTGGTAAGGAGCAAGTTTCGTGTCAAGAGAGTTTTCATTAGAAAAAACTCGCAACATAGGTATTATGGCGCACATAGACGCCGGCAAGACGACCACAACCGAACGAATTCTTTTCTACACGGGTGTTAATCACAAGCTCGGCGAAGTCCACGAGGGCGCGGCGACTATGGATTGGATGAAACAAGAGCAAGAACGCGGCATTACGATAACTTCAGCGGCGACAACTTGCTATTGGAAAGATACTCGAATCAACATTATCGACACGCCCGGACACGTTGATTTTACGGTTGAGGTTGAAAGATCTTTGAGAGTTTTGGACGGCGCACTCGCGATTTTAACAGCTCGCGGCGGCGTTGAGCCTCAAACGGAAACTGTTTGGCGACAAGCGGAAAGATATAATGTTCCGCGTATGGCTTACGTCAACAAAATGGACATCACCGGCGCAGATTTTTATCACGTTATTCAAATGATGCGTGATAGACTTCACACCAACGCCGTTGCAATTCAGTTGCCGATTGGCGCGGAAGATAATTTTAAAGGGATTGTCGACCTCGTTAAAATGGAAGCGATTGTTTACGACGACGACTTGGGCAAAGTTTCAAGAGAAGTCGAAATTCCCGACGACATGATTGACATGGCGGAAGATTATCGAGACAAACTTTTGGAAGCCTGCGCGGAACAAGATGATGATTTCATGGAAAAATATCTCGGCGGCGAGGAAGTTACAATCGACGAGGTTAAAGCCGTGATTCGCAAGGCGGTTATCAACTGCAAAATGACGCCTGTCACCTGTGGCACGTCTTACAGGAATCGTGGAGTTCAACCGCTTTTAGACGCAATAGTTGACTACATGCCCGCGCCAACTGATATTCCGCCGATTGAAGGCGTTCAGCCCGACGGAACGGAAGATTCACGCCCTGCAAGCGACGAGGAACCTTTTGCCGCGTTGGCATTTAAGATCATGACGGATCCATTTGTCGGCAGGCTTGCATTCGTCAGAGTTTATAGCGGCGTTTTAAAAAGCGGCTCTTACGTTTACAACTCGACTAAGGGCAAAAAGGAACGTATCGGGCGAATTCTCCAAATGCATGCTAACAATCGTAAGGAAATCAATTTTCTTTACAGCGGCGACATTGCGGCGGTTGTCGGTTTAAAAGACACGACGACGGGCGATACGCTCTGCGACGAAAATCACCCGATTATCCTTGAGTCAATGGAATTCCCGGATCCTGTCATATCGGTTGCCGTTGAACCTGCAACTAAAAATGACCAAGACAAAATGGGAATTGCGCTCCAGAAACTTGCAGAGGAAGATCCAACTTTCAAAGTGCGCACCGACCCTGAAACCGGACAAGTTATAATTTCGGGCATGGGCGAATTGCATTTGCAAATTATCGTTGACCGCATGTTAGACGAATTCAAAGTTGACTGCAAAGTTGGCGAACCGCAAGTTGCCTATCGTGAGACAATTCGCAAGACGCAAAAGGGCGAAGGCAAATTTATTCGTCAAACGGGCGGGCATGGACAATACGGACATTGTTGGCTTGAAATTTCGCCCAATGAAACTGGCGCGGGATTCGTCTTTGAAAATAAAATTGTCGGCGGCGTCATTCCAAAAGAGTATATCAATCCGATTGAGGCGGGCATTAAGCAGGCTATGGAAAATGGCGTACTTGCCGGTTTCCCAATGGTTGATGTTAAAGCCACAGTTTATGACGGCAGTTTCCACGAAGTCGACAGTAGCGAGGCGGCGTTCAAAATTGCAGGCTCTATTGCATTTAAGGCGGCGGCTGAAAAAGCTAAACCCGTTTTGTTGGAGCCTTACGTTAAAGTTGAAGTCACCGTTCCCGAAGATTATATGGGCGACGTTATCGGCGATTTGAATTCGCGACGCGGGAAAATTGACGGCATGGAACCGCGCAATAACTTGCAAATAATTCATGGCTTCGTTCCGCTTAGCGAAATGTTCGGTTATGCGACCGATTTGCGCTCTAAAACTCAAGGGCGCGGCTCTTACTCAATGGAAGTTGCCTATTACGACGAAGTTCCGAAAAATATTTCGGACGTGATTGTTGCGAGATACAGAGGCGAGCCGATTAGTTAACGGCTTAAAAAATTTTTTATAAAACTAAGGAGTGTTCATTTAAATGGCAAAGCAGAAGTTTGACCGTAGTAAACCCCACGTAAATATTGGTACTATCGGACACGTTGACCACGGCAAGACGACCTTGACGGCGGCTATTACCAAAATCCTCTCGGAAAAAGGTTTCGCTAAATACGAATCTTACGAGAATATCGACAAGGCTCCGGAAGAACGCGAGCGCGGTATCACGATTAATACTGCACACGTCGAATACGAGACCGAAAAACGCCACTATGCACACGTCGACTGCCCAGGTCACGCTGATTATATTAAAAACATGATCACCGGTGCGGCACAAATGGACGGCGCGATTCTCGTTGTTGCAGCTTCTGATGGTCCTATGCCCCAAACTCGTGAGCATATCTTGCTTGCTCGTCAGGTCGGCGTTCCGGCTATCGTTGTTTTCCTTAACAAAGTTGACCAAGTCGACGACGAAGAACTCCTCGAACTCGTTGAGATGGAAGTCCGCGAACTTTTGAGCAAATACGAATTCCCCGGCGACG
>CAMJKR010000274.1 GCA_946406415.1 uncultured Selenomonadales bacterium
CATCTGCGCCGGCGTCCAAACCCATAACCCTATCTTCGACGGTGTCTTTAGCCGTGAGCATGAGGATTGCCCGTTCGTAGCCCGCCTCGCGCAGTTGCCTACAAGCGTCAAGCCCGCTGACATTGGGCATCATCCAATCCAAAATCAAAATGTCGTATTCGGAGTACATAGCGTATTCAAAAATGTCCGCGCCGTTGGTTATCCATTCGACGTTAAATTTATTTTGGGTGAGCATGTACTCAATCAACTTGCCGAGGCGGCTGTCGTCTTCGGCGAGCAGTATTCTCATCATCTGTCAATCACTCCCGAAAATTTTTTCATGATTATACCAGATACTTTTTAAAAGCACAATTCAAACGGTTGATATTGGCGGGCGCAAATTTTATAATGGTTAAAAAATTTTGGAGGAAACATTTTGAAAGACGAAACTAAAAATAAAATCGCCGCGTTGACTTTTGAAGACTTGCCCGCCGAACTTGACGGCTTCACGCTGAAAAAAATTTATGCGGTCGACGAGGACAAATTTATTTTTTTCAGCTACGTTGATGATGCGGTTCATTGCGCTTTGACGACTTACTTTCACGAGGAGACTATGGAATTTAAAGTTCGGCAGAAAATCGTCTTAACGGAATTTTGTTTGACGGATTTTTTTACTGAAGACTTCGCTCACTTCAAAGAGCTGATTAACGCTGAACTTGACGGCGTGATTAAAAATCTGCGCGGCGTCCGAGATAAAACGCCGAATAATTTTCTGCGCGAGAAAAAAATTGATACGTGGAAATTTGGAAATGAATTGCCCGCGACGCTTGAGGGCTTTGAACTTTTTATAAAACCTGCCGCGCCCGTTGAAGTCACGAACGGTTCTTTTATAATCATCAACTACGCTGACTTTAAAATTAACAGCGACTTTGTTTTGTACTACAACGTTTACAGCGACGAATTCAGCGGCGAGCGGCGGATAAACGGTGCTCCGCAAGTCACCTACGCTTTCGACGCAAAAACTTTGAACGAGCTGGAAGGCAAGCTTAAAAATAATTTAACCGCTGAATTGCAAGCGATTAGACAATAAAAAATTCCCGTCGAAAAAATCGGCGGGATAATTTTTTATCGGGGAAAATTTTATCTTCTGTAAGCTGTGACTTGTTGGTAATGTTTCTTGAAGAATTCTTCAGCGACTTGCGGGAAGAGCGCGTAGCTGAGAACGTCTTCATCAGTCGGGTTGAGGAAGCCCTTGTTAATCAATTCGTCTTTGAACTGCGCAAAAGTTTCGCCCTTAGCGTCTTCAACGGAGCAATCCTCAATAATCTGGTCTTCGGGGACTTTAAGGGTTTTAATGATAAAGTCACGGTCAACGGGAACGGGCGTGCGTCCGAATTTGCCGCGAACCATATCTTTGAATTCGTTGGGAACGAGTTTATAGCGTTCGCCCGTCATGACGTTCATAGTTGCTTGCGTGCCGACGATTTGGCTTGACGGGGTGACGAGCGGCGGATAACCGGCATCTGCGCGGACGCGAGGCATTTCGTCGAGGAGGTCTTGATATTTATCTTCCATGCCCGCCTCTTTGAGCTGATTGGCAAGATTGGACAACATGCCGCCGGGGATTTGGAAGTCAAGAACATTAACGTTAATATCAAAGTAGCCTTTAAGCCCGAATTCCTCGATAAGTTCTTTCTTGACGCCGAGAAAATGTTTAGCAATAGGCGTCATAGCTTGACGGTCAAGCCCGGTGTCGCGTTCGTGCCCTGCAAACATTGCAACAATCGTCTCTGTGCAAGGTTGGGAAGTGTCGCTGGAGAAAGGACTTAACGCGCAGTCAACAATATCAACGCCCGCCTCAATCGCTTTGAGATATGTCGCATGTCCGAAGCCGGAGGTGCAGTGCGTGTGCAATTCAACGGGAATATCCAAGCCGGCTTTAAGTTTCTTAACGAGGTCATCGGCGGCATAGGGCGCGAGCAAGCCGGACATATCTTTAATACAAACGGAGTGGCAACCCATTTCCTGCAACTCTTTAGCAAGCTCAACGAACATTTCGTTTGTATGGACAGGGCTAATCGTGTAGACTAAGCAACCTTGAACTTCGGGTTTTTCGGGGCAAGCAAGCGCGGCTTTAATTGCGACGCGAAGATTGCGAACGTCGTTAAGCGCATCGAAAATGCGGAAAACGCCAATGCCGTGCGCTGAGGCGTGCTGAACAAATTTTTCTACAACGTCGTTGGAATAGTGATTGTAGCCGAGAAGATTTTGTCCGCGCAGAAGCATTTGAATCGGCGTATTTTTGAGGTTAGCCTTGAGTTTGTCGAGGCGTTCCCAGGGGTCTTCGTCCAAAAATCTAAGGCAGCTGTCGAATGTAGCGCCGCCCCATGCTTCCAGAGCTTTATAGCCGATTTTGTCGAGGCTAGCCAACATCGGTTCCATTTGACGATAGCGCATACGAGTTGCAAGCAAGGATTGATGCCCGTCGCGCAATACTGTTTCCATAATTTGAAGCGGTTTCGCCATAAATACACCCTCCTAAAAAATTTTTTAACGTTTATAGCGATTATAGATTTTCTTTATCGTAATGTCAATCGGTGCGGCTAAATTTATAAATAAAACTTATGTTAAGATTTAAACCTTGAAGTTATGCTTGTCGGCAAGAGCCGTGTAACATTCGCCGAGCATTTTATAAGCTTTGGCGGCATCGTTCGGTTTGAGTTCAATATATTTTTGAAAATCAGTAATCGCCCGCTCGTATTGTTTTAAATTTTTGTAAGCAATGCCGCGATTATTGTACGTATTTGAATGATTCGGATTGAGTTCAATAACCTCGGTGTAAAGTTTTATCGCACCGGAATAGTCGCCGCGTTCGTAAAACTTAAAAGCCTCGTCGAATTTCTGTTTTGCAAGGGAAATTTTTTCTGCGTCAGTAAGTTGTGGTTTTGCGGGAAAGTTATTAATCTCTTTTTGGAAAAATTCATCGTATTGCTTTTCGCCTATATTAATTATGACGAGATTTTTTTTTGCACGAATAATACCGGTGTAAACCATTTCGGTATTTAGAAATTTTTTTTGTCGTCACTAAAATAATGTTGCCAATAATCAAAATTTCCGTATGAATTCCCCAGCCCTTGTAGCTTTGAATCGTCGCGAGTTTAATTTTACCGCTTTCCATTTGAAAACCGTGTTTGGCCGATTGCCTTATACTTTCGATGTTCCTTTTATCGGTGTTATGATATTTTTGCCAATCTTCCTCTTTCTCAAACGTGGTTATCGTTTTATAACCTTTGTCACGCAGAATTTTATCGACAGGTCGGACATTCCATATCACCTGCGACAAAATGCAAATGTCGTCGTTGGGCGGCGCATATTCCTTGAGCGCACTCTCAAAAATTTCGACGATGGCATTCACGTTGAGCGCGTCGAAATAATGATAGCTGATATTCGTCACCTCGCTGGCGTATTCGCCGAATAAGCCTTCGGATTTTGGTGGCAATTCAAGATCGTTGTCACTGTTGGGAAGAAATTTTATTTGAAAATTCTGCGCTAACTCTAAAATTTTTGAGTGGAGGCGATAGGTACCATTTAACTTAAACGGACGCCCTTGGACGGGAACATTTGCCATTTGCCGTACTTCGTAGAGGTCTTGATCCCAATCGCCGAAAAAAATCAGTTCGCCTGCCGGTTCCAAAAGTGATACAATCGTTTCCATCCAAGCGCGATGAAAATCTTGAGTCTCGTCGACGAAAATAGTTTGAAACTTTTGCGGTATTGCAGTCAGTTTGTAAGTGTCGATATTCTTACTATTCTCGTCGGTCGTGATTATATCTAATTGATTTTCCTTTTCTCTATAATCCTTAATGAAACCGTGGAAATGTCTAATCTTGAAGAAATTTTTCATGATAAAACTTTTT
>CAMJKR010000275.1 GCA_946406415.1 uncultured Selenomonadales bacterium
CGGAACGACATTGGTTAGTGCTAAATTATTGGGGCGTAACTATATTGGAATTGATATAAATAAAGATGCGGTTGAGATTTCAAAAAGACGACTTGCAGAGCCATATAAGACCACTTCAGTTTTATTGAAAATTGGTGAAAGTGCTTATAAGACAAAAAACGAAGAAGAAATATCTATCTTGCGACAATTTGAGTGTGAAATAGTTCAAAGGAATAAAGGAATTGATGCTATTCTTACAAAGCACTATTTAGATTGTCCGGTTGCCATAAGAATTCAACGAAATCAAGAACCCTTTTTAGATGCTCTCTCTATTGAAAGTTGCAATGGAAAAGAAAGGCTGTAGTTATGGAATTTTTATCACGCATGAAAAAAAATGCTATGAAGACTGTAATGTTCCCCATAACATCATAATAATTAATCGTTATGACACGCAATTTGAAATGAAACTAGAAGAAAAACTTACAAGTTAATATTTATTCGAGAACTAAAAAGTAAAAAATGGAGATGCCTTATGAACAAAATCAATCAATATCCCACCGATGCAGAAGCAAAAAAAACGATTGTGGAAATCGGTCGGCGCATGTATGCAAAAAATTTCGTAGCCGCCAATGATGGAAACATTTCCTGCAAGGTTGGCGACGAAACAATTTGGACGACACCTACTGGTGTTTCTAAGGGTTTTATGTCCGAAAATGAGATGGTTAAAATGTGTCTGGACGGAACAATTATAAGTCAAGGGGAAAGGGCTCCTTCCAGCGAAGTAAAAATGCATCTGCGAATTTACAATGAAAGAACAGACGTTATGGCAGTGTGTCATGCACATCCTCCCATTGCCACTTCTTTTGCCATTGCGGGTACGGCTCTTAATCAAGCAATTTATCCGGAGGCAATCGTAAATTTAGGAATTGTCCCTTGTGTTCATTATGAAACGCCGGGTTCTCCGAAAATTCCCGATTCTATTGCACCATATGTTCAGGATTACAATGCTCTATTGCTGGCAAATCATGGCGTGGTTACTTGGGGGACTTCCCTAATGGATGCTTGGTACCGTATGGAATCAACGGAGCATTACGCTATGATTATTATGTACAGCATTAACATTATCGGGAAGGCAAACGTGCTTTCCTGCGATCAGGTAAACGAGCTGATTCAAATTAGAAAAAAAATGGGCGTCACTTCTGGCGGCGTTCCGTCTGGCGTTGTCAGCCCCAGTAACCTTATAGACGCGCTTTAGCTTTCTCTTTTTTACGAAAGATTTCCCTTAAACTTTCTGTATAGGGCGGGCGGGCAATTCCATATTCCGTCACAATTCCGGTAATCAATTCGTTATCCACAAAATCAAAGGCGGGATTATAGACCTTAACGCCTTGAGGTACCATGCGCTGTTTGTACCACATTTCTGTAACTTCTTCCGGCGGTCGTTGCTCTATGACAATATCTTCCCCTTTTTCGATACTCATGTCGATTGTGGAAGTCGGTCCTAATACATAAAAGGGAATGCCGTAATATTTCGCCAAAATTGCCACGCCGGAAGTTCCGATTTTATTGCAGACATCTCCGTTGGTCGCCACTCGGTCGCAGCCGACGAATACCACGTCCACCCAACCGTTTTTCATTACTTGAGAAGCCATATTATCGCATATTACATTAGTGTCAACGCCGTCGGCTATCAGTTCAAAAGCGGATAGCCTAGCACCTTGCAAAAGCGGACGAGTTTCATCGCAGAAAACGCGAAAGTTCATTCCCCGCTCCACGCCCAAATGTATCGGTGCCAGCGCAGTGCCGTATTTGGAGGTCGCCAGCTGACCGGCATTACAATGAGTAAGGATTCCGTCTCCGTCTTTGAGAAGAGTCAAACCGTTCTCTCCAATCTGTCGGCACATCCAAATGTCCTCTGCTTTTATTTTTTTGCTTTCTTTCAGCAGTAATTCTTTGATTTCCGCAATGGGTTTATTTCGGTTGTCAATGGCTAGCTTTTCCATTCGGTTCAGTGCCCAAGAAAGATTAATTGCTGTGGGGCGGGAAGAATTTAGATATTTTTTGACTTCACAGAAAGAAGGATAAAAATCCTCCCACGTATCTGCATTAATATTTTTCGTAGCTAGATATAGAGCAAAAGCCGCGAACACACCAATAGCCGGAGCACCGCGCACCTGTAGAAGATAGATTGCTTGCCACATATCCTTTTGTTCCCTCAGATGAAGGAGCTTAACTTCACCGGGCAATTTCGTCTGATCCAGAATGACAATGGCATCTTCCTTTTCATCCAAAGCTACAGTTTCATAAGACAGGATTTTTTTCTTATCCATATGTATATCTTCCTTTTTTCGACATGTTATAAATCAATTTTTTCGAGCGCGGGAGTAATTTCGTAATAATCGGAGGGGTGCGCAGTAAAACCTTCGACGTTAGGTTTCATGACAAAAGACATGCGTAAATGCGAGGCGTAAATCAGGGCGCAATCGTCTAAAACTTGCTGGGACATTTTAATTGCGAGTTCGGAGCGTTTATCTGAGCCAAAAGTATTATGCAGTTCGTTTTCGAGCGCGGCAATTTGTTCGCTGTCATAAAAACCGGCATTATCGACTGCGCCTGGAACGATATGGCTTGTGAAATAATATTCGCCGTCGCCAGTCGGCGCGGTCACTATAGCTTTGCTGAAAATATCGTAGTCGCCGTTCTTTAGAAAGGTTTTATAATTATCAGTGGCGTTGACGTTAAGTTTAATGCCGATTTTTTTTAGGTTAGCCTGCGCGGCTTCAGCAAGTAGCGGAAGTTCTTGACGGGAAGTATAAGTGAGCCAACGCAATTCGAGATTTTTGCCGCTCTTGTCAACGTAGCCGTCGCCATCTGAATCAGACCAGCCGGAATCAGCCAAAAGTTTTTTCGCGCCGTCGAGGTCGTAAGAAACTGCGTGAACTTTATCGCCGCCGAAAGTCAAGTTCGCGGGGAAAGGTCCGATTGCGGGTGCGCCGTTGCCGTTGAGCAAAACTCTGGTGAAATTTTCTTTATCAATCGCCATAGAAATTGCCTTGCGAACGTTCAAATCCTGCAATTCGGGCGTCTTGAAATTAAAAGCCGCTTGATAAACGCGGGACGTTTCGACTTGGGAAATTTTATAACCGTCTTTAAAAAGTTGCAAGCTTGAATAGGGCAAACCTTGCACGGCGTCGAGTTCGCCATTTTGCATAGCCATAGTAAGTGTATCTCCGTCGGTTATGCTCTTAACAAAAATTTTATCGAGTTTGGGCTTAACGGCTCCCCAATAATTTTCGTTCTTAACCAAATCAATTTGTGTGTCGGTGACTTTAACGGCTTTGTAAGGACCAGTGCCGACAACGATATTATCTTTAACGCCCTCGTCCACATCGACGATACAGCCGTAAGGGTCACTAAGATAGTTTAACAGCGCGGGCATTTTATCGGAAGATTTAATCGTTACAAATTGCCCGTCGGCTTCGATTGAGGAAATTTTCAAATCACGTGGGGCGCGGTCGTGATTTTTAATTAAAGCCTCCAAACATTTTTTAACGGCGGCTCCGTCGACTTTTTTTCCGTTTGAAAAGGTCGCGGCGTCGTTGATTTTAATTTTAACGGTGAACTCGTCGACTTGCTCAAAACTTTCAGCGAGCCACGGTTCAAGCTCCATGTGCTCGTTAAATTTAAAAAGCGTTTCTCCAATACCGTAGCGAATAGTGCTCCAGCCGCTGTAACTTTCGTGCGGATTAGTGCCGACGTTCTCCATTGCCACGCCGTAAGCAACCGTGCCATAGGTAAAAGTTTTATCTGCGCTTGTTGAGGCAGATTTTTCGCCTCCACAACCCGTAATTAATAAAGACGCCGCGCAGATTGCCGCTAAAAATTTTTTCATATATTATCATCTCCTGTTATATA
>CAMJKR010000276.1 GCA_946406415.1 uncultured Selenomonadales bacterium
TTATTTCTTCTTGGTTTTCTTTTTCACTACTACTTCTTGCCTTTTCTGGATTTCAAGCTTGATTTGCTCTTGCGTTGCCCTATCTTGTTCCGACGCCGAGATTATGATGTTCGCGCCAAATTCGGCATAAGCATAATTCGTGCCCCATGAGTTCCAATACAGCTGCTTGTTTATCATGTAGACGTTACTCGTTCCCGTTTTCTTCACGTCTATATAGTTATGTTCCCTTAGCAATTTTATCGCCTCTGAGAACGCGGCTCGACTGTAGCCGAATTTCTCTTGCATCACTCGATACGAGCAAATCACTGCGTTATATCTGTCCATATTCGACGCTAGAAAATCCATGACGCAATACGCTATCGGCGATTTTTTCATAAGCCAAAAACGCGCTTCCTGCGCCTCTTCGTCGTTATTTTGTTGCGTCCATTTCTTATACGGCGATTTCTTTTTTTCGTAGTGCTCGACAATCTCTGCTATTTCCTGATTCTTTATCTCGATAATTCTTTCGACCGGATTTACCTCGTCGGGAACTCTTATATCGCTTTTCATCGTGCTTGCCTCCAGAACTAATCAGTTCAGTTTGTTTACAAATTATATTCGGCACTAGACAACTTGTCAATCAAACAAAAAAACCGCCCAACACGAGCGGATTTTTTTCGTCACTCTTCTTTTATGTCAAGGTAAGTTGTCGTTGTCGCTCTGCGCATCGCCTTCTTGATTCGCCCGAAAGTCGCGCCGTCTTTATCTCCGATTATGATGTTGTTCTCTTGCATGTAGGAATTCAGCTCAGCGATTTCGCTTGCGCTTATATCCTCTCGCGGATTCTTGATAGTTATCGTTCTGGTGTCCCCGTCCACAAAAGCAGTTTCTATTACGAGATTGTACGCAGTTTTAATGGTATCTGCCATTTTAGATCACGCTCTCTTTCGTTACCTTCGTCACGCCTTGATAACTGTCGGTCGTTAGCGCGATAATCTTCTGCGCGAACATTTTTATTTGCGCGTTCGTCGCTTCCGGATTGATATTCGTGATTGTGTTGGTCTGCTTCTTATCTGAACCGTCCGTGCTTTGAATAACGAGGCTTATCACTTTACTCACTGTAGATTACCTCCTCTTCGATTGAAACTATCTTAGCGGCGTCGATTCGAGTTACCGACGCGCCCTCATTGCTGATAAACGTCGAGTAAAAAGCGGCGTACTTGGCGTTCTCGTTCTTGTTGATGTCAGAGATTGCCGACTTTATGCTGATGATGTTCGCATCGGCTACATTCTCGAACGTGTAATTGCGCGTCGTATCGTCTTCATACAGCAACGTCACTGTCACATTATCCTTGTACGCTGACACTTTGAATCACCGTCCTTATTGCCTCTTCGGGGTCGTATTCTTGCTCAAAGTTCACTATGCTCAAGAGCTGATTGATTCCGTTTATGATTGTGTTCGCGTCTTGAGTCTTTCCGTCAATACCTGCTAAGGCAAAACTTTTGCCAATGGCGTGATGAAAGTTCTGGAGTTTAACGGAAGCGACCTTCTCGGTTGTAAATTCGTAGCTCATACCTTCGACCTCCTTTTTGTCGGATATGCCTCTCTGGTTCCCTGAGAGCGTCTAGAACAAGCTCTGCAAGCTCTTTGCGTATCTTGTCCTGCGAAGTCTCCTTTCAGCGCATTATACGCAAAAGCGTGCCCCCTTGCAAGGTAACGACTGCTCCTAGCTTGGTAACCCTCCAGAGCGTGAAGATGCGCCCCTGAGCACTGGCGTCGGGCGAAAACTGCGGGCACGCCCCCTCCCACGTTTTGACTTGCGCAAGCTCTCTTGGGGGCGTGCTTCCTTGTTTTCTGCCTCGTCGCCAGACGGCTTTTTCGCAAGCGAAAATTTTTGCTGTTTCGCTACGCTACACGACGCAAAAACCGCCTATGCTCAGCCGCCGCGCCCACCCATTACGGGGATTGATGTGACCTTCCCGGACTCCTCAAGCTTTTTACGACAAAGCTTCCCTGAAAAAAAAGGAAAAAAACCGGCAAAAAAAAGAAAAAAAAGCGCGCTAGTGCACGCCGCGACAGGGGGCTCAGTGTCAAGGGTCGCGCAGCGACGGCGCAAGCCGCTTGCCCTTGATACGAGCCCCTCTGGCGTGGCACACTGGGCGCGTTTTTTTACGCTTTGCCGCACCCCTTAAGACATAAGAAGCAATCATTAAAAATCCGCGTCATCACGCCATTTTTTTGCCCCTTATGTCCACTCTGCTGGACATATATGTCCAGTACAGTTTACATATTTTTTGTTATGAAATCTTAAAAAACCATACTTAACTGTTATTCTATGCTTTCAGCTTGCTTTTTCCCTCTCTTTCATGCTATATTTGCATTAGGGCATTAATACCCTAATTATCACTTTTTGAACGGAGATACCTCTCATGACTTTCATCCTTGATAAATGCAATCAACTTCTCAAAAACCCGCCACAAGCCGCTACTCTGCGCGTTTTCTTCTGGCTCGCTCTTAATATCCACCCGCAAACCGGTTTTGTTCGTACTACGAGAAAATATCTCGCCCAATTCCTCAATATGGACGAGAAAACTTTGTATAACTCTATAAAGTGGCTACAAGATAATTATCTCGTCCACAGAACTCGTTGTTCTGGCTATTTCGAGTTCATGGTTAGTCCTTACTTCGTCGAATGGGGCGATAATAAAAAAGCCCGCCTTGACGAGTGGAATCGCAGATGGGCTCAACACTGGAAACATTATGCCAAAAGAAAATAGAAAACAACACTTGAAAATCTCTGACTATATAACAAATTTTATCACTATCAATATTATAAGAGCTACAAAGTTAAAATACAGTATGAAGTCCCTGAACTTTTCTGGAAATCCTTTTTCTTGCCCTTTCTCAAATTTCCAATTCGCATAAAATAAAATTACAGCCAGAAATACGGCGAGTGTACACACTGACTTTACCAACAATTTGAACTCAATTAAAAAAAAATGGTCTGCAATCGCTACAGGTATCATCAATATTGCGATGCCATAAAATATGAATCCAACAAACTGACATACATACATAAAAAACACGAATGAATACACTGCAACTGTTTCCAGCACTTTTTTCATCATTTATCACCTGCAATTATTCAGTCTCTTATTTTATTTTCAACGAGTTCAATGAGGTTAATATAATGTCATTCGGTCTGTTGTTTATATCATTCGTAGTGAAGTAGGACAACATATAAGTTTTTCTGTTCTTGTGCACGAAATAGTAAAAAGCCATTGAAGTTTCGGATTGATAATGGAGCTTAGCACTAAGCCAAAGAACTATATTACCATTTACCTTAAAATATCCTTCATCAATAAAATTTGATTCCACATTTCCATATTTATGGTCTTTTGGAACATTTTTAAACAATTCTTTCATCTGCTGTAAGTAATTTTTGCAATCCGAGACTGTAATATCTGAGAAAGTAATAATTCCATTGTCTTGCTCTTTAGTAAAATGTATCACAGTAACTTTCAACTCGTTTTTATAATCTCTATCGACCCAATCACATAATACAGAGCTGTGTCTGTTTTCGATGTTGTCGGCAATAATATCGTCGTAAAATTCTATGTACAAATTTTCATCGTCAACGACAGGATTCATTCCGGGCATATGATTACCTGGTAAAGGAGCACTTTTAGCTACCTGCGCTAAAGTATCATTGTAGCCTAAAGCATCTTCTCGTATCTCTTTTTGAACCAGTCCTTTTACTGCGCCAATACAACCGAGAGCAATAAATATTATCACGAAATAAGAAATCTTTTTTATCCAACTCATTAATAAAATTTCACCTCGCATTACAGTTCAAAATTTATCACCTAT
>CAMJKR010000277.1 GCA_946406415.1 uncultured Selenomonadales bacterium
GATAGGTGTGCTCGCCGGTTTCGTCAGAGTAAGTTATAACTTTATTCGCGCCGCCTTTAATAGTTACCTTAGCTTTGCTGGCGAGGGTAATAATGTAGTCGCCATTCTTCTCTGTGAACTTTTTAACCGTATCAGAATTAAAGACGAGTTTATCATCTTCCGCGTAGTCGACGATTGTGTCGTTGCCGTCGCCCTTGTTGTAAACGAAAATGTCTGCTCCGTCGCCACCAATGAGCGTATCATTGCCTGCGCCGCCCAAAAGTGAGTCGTCTCCATCTCCGCCGATTATACAATCTTTACCCTTGCCGCCTTCGATTGTGTCATCATTATCATTGCCGCTCAAGGTATCGTTGCCGTCGCCACCTTTAATTAAATAAGTTTGCCTGTCATCCATAGCAAAATATTTTGCACCGTATTGATAGCCACTATAGTCTACATATGTCATAGTACTTCCTCCTTTTATTAATAAAGAGCAAAGGAAAAAACATTTACACACCAATTATCGCATGTAATAAATAGCTGTCAATATTTTTTTAAAAAATTTTAGTGTTCAGAGTGATTTTGAAGGCGATTTTTCGGCGCAAATTACCGAAATCCTATATACGGGATTTTGTAAAATAGACAAAAAAATTAACCCCCGCGCAGATTTGCGGAGGTTTTTCGTTGCTAAAAATTTTTATTTCCTAACGAGCTGGGAGCCGCTGATTTTATACGTGTCGTTGTTAATATGGAAAGTCGTAGCAGTAAATTCTTTAAGAGTAATTGAACCGCCGCTGACTTTGAAATTAATCGTACCACTTGACTTGTCGTAAGTCGCCGTGAAATCCAGTCCGTCAAGCGCGAGCGTGTCTTTGCTATCAAAACCATAAATTATATCTTTGCCGTCGCCTTGAGCATAAATAAACTTGTCAGAACCTGCGCCGCCCCAAAGTGAATCATTGCCTGTACCACCTTTTATACAGTCACTTCCTGAACCGCCAAGCAAGTTATCACTACCAGAGCCGCCGGAGAGCGTGTCACTACCAGAGCCACCAATTAAATTGTCACTTCCTGCTCCACCAAGCAATTTATCACTACCAGAACCACCGTCGAGCGTATCATTGCCTTCGTCGCCTGAAAGTGAGTCGTTTCCTCTATCACCAATAAGATAATCGTTGCCCTTTGCGCCGTAAAGCGTATCATTTTCAAAACTGCCGATAATTGTATTGTCCAAAGTATTTCCGACAATATTAATCGCCATTGTTCTTTCTGAAGCGTCGCCAATTTCTATTCCTGAAGCAAGAGTAACCTTTGAATCATATTCGTCATCATAAATCGCACTGCCTATTATCGTCGTAAGTTCAGAGCCTTCCGCGTCAATCAGCGTCAATTCACTGCGACCGACGTTTTTAACCTTCAAAGTATTCTTTCCGACAATAAAAACTGCGTCCGAGCCGTTCAGCGTTGAGTAAATTTCATCAGCATCTATAAGTATCATATCTCCTGCCGAATAATCAGTTATAACATCATTTCCGCCGCTGAAAACGAATAAATCCTTGCCTTTGCCTCCAATCAACGTGTCATCGCCCGCGCCACCACTTATCGTTATATCGCTTCCACTACTGCGAATTGAATCATTTCCTGCGCCGCCGTCTATATTTATAACTTCGCCGCGATTATTTATTGTGTCATTTTCGTCTCCACCGTTGATTGTCACGTCGTCGGCGTCATTTTTGATTGAATCGTTACTTGCACCGCCGTCTATCGCTGTTAATGAGGCACTTGAGTTGTTGTAGATATAATCTTTCCCTGCTCCGCCGTAGATTGTAACGTATGAAGTGCTATTGTTGATAAAATCGTTGCCTGAACCGCCATTTACAGAAATATTCGAGCCGTCATTTAGGATACTTTGAATATCATCATCTTCATCGAACGTTTTACTTGCTGAACTAGCATAAGCCGTCGTTAATTCCGAGAAAATCTCTTTAGCTTCAGTGATTTTTTCATCGTCGTAAATGTTTATATCATTATCGGCTACATTTTTAATTGTGATTTTTCCTAGAGAAGTATTACCATCTGAAATTTTAAGAATAACATCTTTTCCATTAGAACTTTTTGATGACTTAGTAACTTTACCTTTTTCGAGCAAGATTACATCAGTCGAAGGATTAAAATTTTTGATAGTGTTGTTAGACGAGCCTTGATGAAGAAAAATATTAGCGTTATCATTTCCGGTCAAGGTACTATTGGCGGCATTACCGAAAATCAGCTAATAATCACCAATATTTTGAATCACACCTTGTGTATTAGCCATAAAACCTCCTCCTCAACTAAAAGACCGTTGAAAAACTCTATGACTGCGTAGAAACTTAATTTGAATTAATTTAAGCAAAGATTAATCATAATGTAAATAGAGACTCATATATACGCGATTTTGTAAAATGGACAAAAAAATAACCCCCGCGCAGATTTGCGGAGGTTTTTTGTTGCGAAAAATTTTTATTTCCTAACGAGCTGGGAGCCGCTGATTTTATACGTGGCGTTGTTTACATTGAAAGTCGTAGCGGTAAAGTCTTTAAGAGTAATTGAACCGCCACTGACTTTGAAAGTAATCGCGTCTTTGGACTTATCGTAAGAAGCCGTGAACTTAAGATTATCAAGCGTGAGCGTGTCGCCGTCTTCAAAGCCGTAAATTATATCCTTGCCGTCGCCTTTCGCGTAGTAGAAAATATCTTTGCCGTCGTCGCCCCAAAGTTTATCGTCGCCTTTGCCGCCAATAAGTGAATCTCTGCCAGTGCCGCCTTTTATGCAGTCATTTCCTGCGCCGCCGAACAATGTATCACCATCTGCGCCGCCGTCGAGCGTGTCATTACCTTTGTCGCCAAGTATAATATCATTTCCAGCCTCTCCAAGCAATTTATCATTATTGGAGCCACCGTCGAGCGTATCATTGCCCGCGCCACCGAGCAAATTATCATTTCCTGCGCCGCCTTCAATCGTATCATTGCCTTTATCGCCGCTTAAGCTGTCATTTCCTGCGCCGCCGAGCAATGTATCATCGTCATCGTTGCCAGAAATCGTATCGTTGCCATTTCCGCCGACTAAATTGTCATAACCCTTGCCGCCGAGCAAAATATCATCGTCATCGCCGCCAGAAATCGTATCGTCGCCTTGTCCGCCGCTCAAGCTGTCATTGCCCTCGTCGCCGATTAAAATATCATCGTTATTATCGCCGGAGAGCGTGTCATTGCCTTCGCCGCCGTAAAGTGAATCATTTCCGGAGCCGCCGAGCAAAATATCGTTGTCGTCGCCGCCGTCGAGCGTATCGTTGCCAGCCCCGCCGTTAAGTGAGTCGTGATTCGTGCCGCCGAGCAAAATATCATTGCCCTTGCCGCCGTCGAGCGTATCTTTTCCGTCGCCACCATAAAGTGAATCATTTCCGCCGTTGCCGAACAGTTTATCGTTGCCAATGCCGCCCCAAAGCGTATCTTTACCGGAGCCGCCGCTTATCGAATTATTATGCTCATTGCCTTTGATTTTAACAGCCTTCGTTCTAGCCGTTGCGTCGATTGTTACTATATCCGAACCGACAGTTACGGGCGATTTGTCCGAATTCGTGACCTTTTTAAGCGCAGTTTCCGATTTGGTGCCATCAATGTTAAGAAGATAGATACCAGACGCGCCAACCAGAGTGATTTTGCTACCGTCGCCGATCGTAACAACGACATTATCGCCGCTTTTCTTGGTTGAATATGTGCCGCTTGCGATTGATAGGGTATCGTTATCATTAAAACCGTAGATAGTATCGTTTCCGTCGCCTTCTTTGTAAATGATAACGTTCTTATCGGCGTTCGCTCCAAT
>CAMJKR010000278.1 GCA_946406415.1 uncultured Selenomonadales bacterium
GGCGAACTTCCGCTTTACGAGGAAAATCCCGCTTACATTTTTAACGCCGTTGCTCAAAGTCCGTCGGAAGTTTATGCGATTGAATTCCCGACGCTCCACAGCTACCTTGAAAAGAAACCGTCGCTGGCGATTAATCTGCTGAAAATTATCGGTATGCACATGCGTAAACAGCATTCCAAATTCCGCGACCTCGTTCTCTACGGCAAAAAGGGCGCGATTTATTCGACTCTGATTCGATTTGCCAACAGCTACGGACAAGAAGTTGACGGCGGAATTTTAATTACAGTGCCGCTAACTAATCAAGAACTTGCGAATTATTCAGCGACGGCTCGTGAAAGTTTAAATCGCATGTTGAGCGACTTACGGCGGCAAAATGTAATCGACATTCGCGACGGGCTAATTTTAATTCGCGACATAAATTTTCTTAAGCAAGAGATTCAGTGCGAAAATTGCGGGCGGGAAATTTGTAACATTGAGTAAAGCCAGCGAGGAATTTGCAAATTTTTCCGGCGGCGTCAAAGTCGTTAATTTCGAATTGATAAATTTCGTCGGAGGCGGCAGGTTCGCTCGTGAAAATCGCGGCAACTTTTTCGTCGGCAATGACTTCACCGCGTCCGCGCCAAAGAGAAATTGCAGGAAAAGTTCCGTGCGTGCGGCTCTCCGTCAAAATCAAATCAACGCCCGTCATTTTCTCGGCGACGGCAAAAAAATTTTCGCGCTCGTCGGTGTGCTGAATCATGAACCAACTTTGCGGCGAAACGACTGCTACGGATTTTGCGCCCGCCGTTTGAAATTTGTAACTGTCCTTGCCCTCCACGTCGAGATTAAATCCGTGCGCGTCGCTTTTAATTACGCCGACGGAAATTTTCTGCGCGGATAAAACTTTAATCAGCCGTTCGATAAAAGTAGTTTTGCCCGTGCCAGATTCAGGCGCAATGATTGAGATTATCGGCGTCGTTCGTGAAAGATTTTCTGCCCGCCCGCGTGCAAGTCGTAAATCTGCGCGGGTGTTGATGTTAAAAAATATTTCTTCCTCTAAAATTTCCGTGAATTCGTGCGGGATTTTTTTTATTGCCGCGAAAATTTTCCTCTGCCCGCTTAAAAGTTCTCGTGAAAAAATTTCTGAAAGCTCCCGACGATAAAACGCCGCCAGCGGTTGAAATTTTCCGCCTACAATCGGAATTATCGCTTGAGCCGCCGAAAACTTTCTAGTTAGCGTTTTAGAATCAAAAAAGGGCATGTCGGCTGAAACTGCCAACGCCCAATCCGTTTTGATGTTGGCAAACCCGGCTGCCAAGCCCGCCATTGGTCCCGAATTTTTAACCTCGTCGACTAAAAGTTTTGCTCCAAATTTTTCAGCTAGCATTTTAAAATCAAAAAAGGGCATGTCGGCTGAAACTGCCAACGCCCAATCCGTTTTGATGTTGGCAAGCCCGACTGCCAAGCCCGCCATTGGTCCCGATTTTTTAACCTCGTCGATTAAAAGTTTTGCTCCGAATTTTTCCGCCAAAATTTTCAGCGCGGGCAAATTCTCTTCAACGCACAAAAAAATTTCGGCGAAGTCTTCAGCTGAGGCTTTGCGCAAAATATTTTCAAGCAAGCCGACGCCTCCGACCTCGACGAAACGTTTATCAGTACCGAGCCGCGAACTTTTGCCGCCCGCGACAATTAATAAAGAAATTTTTTCTATCAATTCCCCGTCTCCCCGCGCAGAATTTCTATACCGTGTTGCAGTTGCGGCAAGACAAAATTTAAACACTCGTCGACCGCCTTTGGACTGCCGGGCAAGTTTACAATCAGCGACCGCTTGCGAATTCCCGCCACTGCCCTGCTTAACATTGCCCGCCCCGTCACTTGCAACGATAAATTTCGCATAGCTTCGGGTATTCCAGGCGCAAGTCGCGTGCAAACTTCCAAAGTCGCTTCGGGCGTGATGTCGCGAATTGAAAAGCCCGTGCCGCCTGTCGTGACAATTAAACCAATGCCCGCGTCCGTAAATTCAATCAGCTTATCGACGATAAATTTCTTAACGTCGGGAACAATCGCCCGCGAAAAAATTTTGTAGCCCGCCTTAGATAAAATTTCCTCGCACTTATCGCCGCTGGTGTCCTCGTCGCGCAAGCCGTGAAAGCCCCTGTCACTAACAGTTATAATCGCCGCGTCGAGCGGAATATTTTCTTTGGCAAGCTCCAAGTTGTCACCAACAGAAATTTTCCCCCCGTGCAATACTCGCGCAAAAACGCCCTCGCGCGGCATAATGCAATCGCCGACTTGTTTATAAATCGCGCAATGGCTGTGGCATTCCTTGCCGATTTGCGTTATCTCAAAAAAAACGTCGCCGCATTTCAAGCGCGTACCAACGGGCAATTCCTTAAACGTAAAACCTTCGGCGATAATATTTTCTCCGAACGCGCCCGCCTCGACTTTTGCGTCACGAGCTTTGAAGGCGTCAATTTTGGCTTGACCAAGAAAGCTAACTTGCCGGTGCCAATCGCCCGCGTGCGCGTCGCCGTCAATCCCAAATTCCGTTATAAATGTCGCCGCCTCGACAAATTTTTTCGCCGTGCCGCGCTTTTCGCTGATACAAATCGCGTTAATTTTTCCCATTGCTCAACCTCCCACTTGATACATTTGAAATTTCGTCGCGCCCTCAAAAAAATGCTCTTTAGGCTTGAAATAAATCGCCTCGCGAATTTTTTCTAAAAGTTTATCGTCGTCAACACCCGAACGCAATAAATTTTTAACGTCAAGCCCCGTGTCAAAGCTTAAACACGTTTTTAAAAAGCCCTCCGCCGTCAAGCGAATTCGATTGCACGAGCCGCAAAATTTTTGTTCAAGCGCGTCGATGAATCCGATTTGCCCGACGAAATTTTTCGGCTGAAAATATTTGGCGGGACCTTGCAGAGAATTTTTTTTATCAATCGGAATGAGTTCACCGAAATTACTTTCCAGCGTCGCGAAAATTTTCGCCGTCGGAATTCCGCGAAGTCCCGACTCCCACGCGCAACCTATCGGCATAAGTTCAATAAATCTAATTTTTATCGGATTATTTTTCGCCAACGTCGCCAGCTTTAAAATTTCTCCGTCGTTGACGCCGCGCAGAGGCACGCAATTTATCTTGAGATTTAAATTTTTGTCGAGCAACGTTTGAAAACCTTCGAGCACATTGTTAAAAAATTTTCGCCGCGTCAAGTTTGCAAAAATATTTTCGTCGAGCGTATCTAAACTCAAATTTACGCCGTCGAGACCTGCCGCGATTAATTCGGGTGCAAAAGTTTTCAACAGGACGCCGTTGGTTGTTAACGTTACTTGCTCAATGCCGGAAAGATTTTTCAGTTTGCGGACGAGCGACGGCAAATTTTTTCTAAGCAACGGTTCGCCGCCCGTCAAGCGGATTTTTTTTATTCCGAGCCGCGAAAATATTTCAGCCACGCGCAAGACTTCCTCTAATCTCAAAATTTCCGCGTGAGGAATTTTTTTAATGCCGCATTCGGGCATACAGTAGCGACAACGCAAATTGCAACGGTCAGTTACGGAAATTCGCGCATAATTTATTTCGCGTCCAAATTGGTCAATCATAGCAAAATTATTTCAACCTCTGCGCCCGCCGAAAGTTTATCCGAGCCGGCAGGAATATCAACCAAACAATTACAATCGACCGCCGAATACAAAGACCCTGAATCGTGACGACGCGGCAAGAAAATTTTTTCGCCGTCAAACCGCGCCCGAATAAATCGCCGCCCTAAACTTTTTTTTGGAAAATCATTTGCCAACGTTCCACGACCACGTTTGTATAAAATATCTGCGCGGCGGGAAATTTTAGCCAATACAGGACG
>CAMJKR010000279.1 GCA_946406415.1 uncultured Selenomonadales bacterium
TCGGCGTTCCAATACGAATCATTTTTCTTGAGTTGAATATTTGCCGTGCCGGGAATGTAATTCACCAGCATGAACGCGCCATTAGACAGGAAAGTTTCGGGGCTTGTGCCGTAACTGCCCTCGTCTAAAGAATTATAAAATTTTTCGTTGATAGGATAAAAAGTCGGAAAACACATCAACGACGGGAAGAAAGAAACAGGCGCGTCAAGCTCAACGACAAAAGTTTTCGGGTCGGGTGCACTTACGCCTAAAGTTTTCGGGTCGCCGCCTTTGATTACCGCGTCGGCATTTTTAACGCAAGCAACCGTATTGCCCATAATGTAGGCATATTCTTCAGCTTTTTGGCAGTGACGACGCCACGCAAAAACAAAATCGTCCGCAGTGACGGGGTCGCCGTTTGACCATTTAGCGTCGCGCAAGTGGAAAGTGTAAGTTTTGCCGTCTTCGGAAATGTCAAAGCTTTCAGCGAGCGCGGGAATTGCTTTGCCGTCAGAATCGAGTTGCATTAAGCCATCAATGCAATCAGCGATAACTTCAAACGACGCGACATCAGTTGCGTGTCCGCTGTCGAGTGAAACGACATTTGAACTAAGCATGACGCTCAACTTGCCATTGCCGCCCGCAGAATCAGAATCGCCGCCGCAACCCGCAAATATCATCGTCACGAGTAGCAACGCCGCCATTAAAATTTTTCTCATCTCAATTCGCCCTTTCTATGAAAAAATGTTGGTAATCTTTTTCATCATCCCAACAGTTGCCGCCCCAAATAAATCCGTGCGCCGCGAAGAGCTTGCAACATAAATCATCCTCCGTTATCTTGTATGGAAAATTTTTTGTGCGGTCTTCAAAGTCAGCGGAATTGTCCGGCGCGATAATTTTTTTGCCGTCAACGGTTTTAATGTACGGATTGTAAAGCGGATTAATGTCGACAGCCAACCCGTAGCCGTGCAAAGAAATTCTGTTTGTGTAAGAAACGTAGCGGAAATTAAAACACGAAGAATTATTATCGCGCATTGAAAGTTCGTCGTCGGCGTCGTATTCGTCAATCAACCGAATCTTTTCAATCGGATAATTCTCCGCGTAAAGTTTGGTAAAAATATCAATCAGCGGCTTCGCAATTTTGACGTTGCAAATTAATTCGCCCTCCAAAGTTTTGCCGCTTAAATCTTTGTGCAGGACGTGCAGATAGCGCAACTCGTCCAATAGCAACGGACAATTTTTCTTGTAAGATTTGCCGTCTATCCTCGCAAAAATTTTTTCGTCTATCTTTGAAATGTAAAATGCTCCGTTCAAAAAACTCATCCCTCCTGAAAATTTTCTGATATAATATCAGACTTCAAGAATCAATGTCAAGTTTTACCGCATGTTGTCAAAATCATTTGCTTGTGATAGCATTAAAAATTAATGATAGTAATATACAAATTTTACTAAGTTTAAAGGAGTAAAAATTTTATGGAATTGTTAAATGTGATTTACACGACAGAGGGACGGCTCAATCGTCTGCGTTATCTCAAATATCAAGTGCTGTGGACGATAATTTCCACAGTAATAGGCTGTATAATTGGCTTCACTGGCGGATTTTTGTCGAGTAGTCCGGAAAGCGTTTTGGTCACGGTACCAACGGGAATTTGGTCGTTTATCGCGGGCGTCGGGGGTATTATGCTAAGCATTCGTCGCTTGCACGACTTAAACAAGAGCGGCTGGTTTTTGCTACTCGCCCTTATCCCGATTGTCGATATAATTTTCTTGCTGTATATCTGGCTGATGCCTGGTACCGTCGGCTCCAATAAATATGGCGCAGACCCCTTGCAAGAATAATATTTTAGAGAGGAAATTTTATGAGCTATTTTTTAAAGCGGACGGAAAATAATCTTTGGCACGGAAAGTTTTCGACATTCCCTGAAGATTTGGTTACACATGCGGTATCGACGCGGCTCGGCGGTTCTAGTAAATCGCCGTTCGACAGTTTAAATCTCGCGCTTCACGTTGGCGACGAACCTGCTGACGTTCTTGCCAATCGGAAAAAATTTGTTCAATCGCTGGGCTTTAACGTTCGGGATATTGTCACGCCTAATCAAGTTCACGGCGATAAAATTTTCCGCGTTGATGAAAATTATCGCGGTTGCGGCTGTGAAAATTATGCCGACTCGATACCCGAAACTGACGCCCTGATAACAAATACGCCTAACTTGCCGCTCATGCTCTGCTTTGCCGATTGCGTGCCGATTTTTTTTGTCGATGTTAAAAATCACGCGGTCGGACTTGCTCACGGCGGCTGGAAAGGTACGTTAAAAAAAATCGCCGCCAAAACTTTATTTAAAATGGGCGACGAATTCGGTACGCAAGCCGGAGATTGTCTAATTGGTATTGCGCCGTCAATCGGTTCGTGTTGCTACGAAGTCGGAGGCGTGGTTATCGACAAATGCAAGGCGGCTTTCCCGAACAATTACGAAGAACTTTTGATTGAGCGCGACGGGAAAATTTTCTTAGACTTGTGGCGAGCCAATGTGATTCAGCTTTTGGAAATCGGCGTGCCCGAAGAAAATATCGACGTGGCGGGCGAGTGCACTTGTTGCGAGGATAAATGGTATTTTTCTTACCGCGCCGCGCAGAAAAAAGGATTTGACCGCACAGGGCGAATTGCCGCGCTTATTGCCTTGAAATCGGCTTGACAATCTTTTGAGCGTGTGTATCATGTACACAAGAAATTTTTAGGAGGATAAAACTATGATTATCGGCGTAGCAAAGGAAATTAAGAACAATGAAAATCGCGTTGGCTTGACACCTGCTGGAGCTGATGCGCTCGTCAAGGCGGGGCATAAAGTTTTAATCGAACAGGGCGCGGGCATTGGTTCCGGTTTTGAAGATGACGGTTATACGGCGGTCGGTGCTCAAATCGTCGCGGACAAGAAAAAAATCTTCGACGACGCGGAAATGATTATCAAAGTTAAAGAGCCGCTCGAACCCGAATACGAACTTTTCCACGCGGGACAAATTCTCTTTACGTATTTGCACCTCGCGCCCGAACCGGCTCTTACCAAAGCTTTGCTTGATAAAAAAGTTACGGGCATTGCCTATGAGACGGTTGTCGGTCGTGACGGCAGAAGCTTGCCTTTGCTTGCCCCGATGAGCGAAATCGCAGGGCGCATGTCAATTCAGCTCGGTGCGCAATTTCTCGAAAGTCAATATGGCGGACGCGGTGTCCTGCTCGGCGGTGTAAGCGGCGTTGCCTCCGGTCAAGTCGTAATAATTGGCGGCGGTGTCGTCGGTACCAATGCGGCGAAAATTGCGCTCGGAATGCGTGCACGCGTCACGATTATCGATTTGTCGATTGAACGGCTCCGCTATCTTGATGACATTTTCGGCGGCAAAGTTTGCACTGTCATGAGCAACGCTTACAACATTGCGCAATGGACTGCGCGAGCAGATTTACTTATCGGCGCAGTTCTCGTTCCCGGCGCGAAAACTCCTCAGCTCGTTACCGAAGAAATGGTTAAGAGCATGAAGAAAGGTTCCGTTATCGTCGACGTTGCGATTGACCAGGGCGGCTCGATTGCCACTTGCGACCACGTCACCACACACAGCGCCCCGACTTTTGTTAAACACGGCGTAATTCATTATTCCGTTGCCAATATCCCAGGCGCGGTTTCCAGAACGTCGACGCTCGCCCTAACGAACGCAACTTTACCTTATGCACTCAAAATCGCTGGTAAAGGTTGGAAGGCGGCTTGCCAAGAGGACGCAGGATTAGCCAAAGGTCTTAACACGGTTGACGGCAATCTCACTAACAAAGCTGTTGCCGAGGCTCTTAATCGTGAATTCGTCGACT
>CAMJKR010000280.1 GCA_946406415.1 uncultured Selenomonadales bacterium
CTGTTGCTGTGTATACTGTGGAGTGATTGACATGAAAGGTGTTGACGTTTCTTTTTACAATGGCGTCGTCGACTGGCACGCCCTTAAAAATGCTGACATTGATTTTGCCATTTGCAGAACTGCTTACGGCAAGAACGGTTTCGACGATACTTTTCAACGCAACGTTAACTCTGCTCGCGCCGCTGGCTTGAAATGCGGGGCTTATCATTATTCTTACGCGCTTAATCCTGCCGACGCTATCATTGAGACTGATTTTTGTAAGCGTATCATTCACGAGGCGGGCGTCTTACTCGAACTGCCCGTTTTCTTCGATATTGAAGATGACGACGGTTATAAAGCTCGGCACGGTTTTAATTTCTCAAAACGCAACGTTACTGCTATCTGCCGCGCTTTTCTTGATACCATTAAGCCTTTGGACTGCGGCGTTTATGCGTCCTATTCTTGGTTGCAGGATTACATTGACTGGCGGAGCTTAGGTTGCGCCGTGTGGAACGCTCAATGGGGACGTTTCGACGACTTCAAAGGTTTCATGTGGCAGTTTACCGACAAGCTCAAAATTGGCGGCAAGCAATTCGACGGCAATATTTTATATGACTGAAATTAAAGCCTCTTCCCGACGTGGAGGAGGCTTTTTTCTTGTCTGCGTATTGTCTGCACAGCGTTTGATTTTCGCTAAATTACAGTTGAGTAAAGTTAGGTACAAAATCCGCTTTATTTCGCGTTCCTTTGCTAATCGTAAATATCAGTTTAGGATGGTTGAAGAAAGGCAATTTCATTACTACTATCATAAAAAAATTCCTTTCTATGTTAATTTTACGGGAAAAATCTAATAAATTGTCCGTAAATTTTTTTGATAATAGCACAAGCAAATGATTTTGACAATAAAGTAAACGAAAATGGTCTAATACATCTTAATTAATTTTTATCCCTAAGTTAAAACGGCTTCGGGATTTTTTGCGACAATTTGGCAACGTCTTGAAAAAAAAAATAAAGCGTGTTAGAATTCTGCCGAAAATTAAAAGGCGTGGTGAGTTGATGCTGAAAGAATTGGCGCGAGCAAAAATAAATTTGACGCTTGATATTTTGGGCGTGCGAGCGGACGGCTATCACGAAGTGTCGATGATAATGCAGATAATTGAGCTTGCTGACGAATTGGAATTAAAAAAAGTTTCGAGCGGAATAAGTTTAAAAATGGACGCGACGGGAATAATCGGTGGCGAAAACATTCCGACTGACGAAAAAAATTTGGCGTGGCGAGCGGCGATTGAGTTCCAAAAATTCTGCGGAAAAAATTTGGGCGTGGCGATTGAACTTACGAAAAAAATTCCGGCGGCGGCGGGCTTAGCGGGCGGCTCGGCTGACGCGGCGGCAGTAATTCGCGGCATGAATCGCCTTTACGAAACAAATTTGACAGAAAAAGAACTTTGCGCAATCGGCGAACGTATCGGCTCCGACGTTCCTTTTTGCATAATCGGCGGCACGTGTCTTGCCGAAGGTCGCGGCGAAATTTTAACGCGCCTCGCTCCGATAAAAAATTTTAGCGTCGTCCTAGCTAAACCTCGCGGCGAAATTTCAACGGCTTGGGCTTACAAAAATTACGACGCTAACCCTGCCAAAACTCATCCGCCTACAGAAAAAATTATCGTACAGCTTGCGAACGGCGATTACGACGCGGCGTTTAAAAATTTTTCTAACGTGCTTGAAGGCGTCGCACTTGAAAAAATTCCTGCCATAGCCGATTGCAAAAACAAAATGCTTGCCGCCGGTGCAAAGGTCGCCTTGATGAGCGGCAGCGGACCGACGGTTTTTGCCTTGACTGATGCGGCACATGTTAAACAAATCGCTAACAGTGTCGAGTCCGCGCAGATTTTTATCACAAAGTTTCATTAAGTAAGGATGAATGACGATGGGCAACAGACTTGAACCGATAAAGATAGACAATTATCAACCGTTACGGGAGACGGTTTGCGAGGCATTGCGCGACGCGATAAAGCGTGGGATATTGGAGCCGGGCGAACGTTTAATGGAAGTTCAGCTGGCGGAGGAATTGGGAATCAGTCGCACGCCCGTCCGCGAGGCAATTCGCAAGCTTGAACAGGAAGGCTACGTTATAATGATGCCGCGTCGCGGAACTTACGTTTCAAGCCTGTCAGTGCACGACGTTAAAGAAATTTTTGAGATACGCACGGCACTTGAAACGTTGTCGATAACTTTGGCTACAATGCGCATTGAGCCGGAAGAGTTGGAAAAACTTCGCGCTTTGCTCGTCGAAATTGAAGGGCACATCGAACGCAACGACATTGAAAAAATCGTCGAGACCGATATAGCGTTTCATGGATTGCTTTATCAAGTTAGCCGCAATGATCGGCTTGTAACGATAATCAGCAACTTAAAAGAACAGCTCGCCCGCTTCCGTACGCTGTCAATGTCATATCCCGGACGCCTGAAAGAAACTTTGGAAGAGCATAGAGCAATGGTCGAGGCAATCGCAGAAGGCGACGTGGACGCGGCTCGCGACGCGGCTGAACGTCACATGGAACAAGCAGAGGAAACTTTACTTAAGGCAATGCGAAAACACACTACATGAGGAGGTTGGCTTATGAGTTTGGAAACAATCATATTGGCGGCGGGCAAAGGTACACGTATGCGTAGCAAATTGCCCAAAGTCCTGCACAGGGTCGGCGGAAAATTTATGTTGCAACACGTCATTGACGCGGCAAAAAAGGCGGGTTCGGAACGTGAGGTCGTCGTAATCGGTTCGGGCGCGGAATTAATAAGAGATGTAATTTCAAACGTTGAATTCGTTTTGCAAGAGGAGCAACTCGGCACGGGACATGCGGTTCTTTCGGCAAAGAAAAATTTTGAGCAGTCGAAAGGAACCGTTTTAATTCTGTGTGGTGACACGCCACTTTTAACGGGTACACTTTTGAAAAATCTTACGGAAGCGCATAAAAATTCAAACTGCGCGGCAACTGTCTTGAGTGCCGAAATGCCCAATGCTACAGATTATGGGCGCGTGATTCGTGAAACGGACGGAACGTTTAAAAAAATCGTCGAGGAAAAAGACGCAACTGAACTTGAGAAAAAAATTCGCGAAGTCAATGCCGGCGTCTATTGCTTCGATGTGCAAAAACTCTTCAGCGTATTAGAAAAAATCAGCAACAACAATGCTCAAGGCGAATACTACTTGCCCGACGCGCTGACGATTTTAAAAGATAGCGGAGAGAAAATTGGCGTGTTCTCTGCCGAATATGCCGACGAAACGTTGGGAATAAATTCTCGTATTCAACTTGCCGCCGCCGATAGAATTTTCCGTATGAAAAAAAATCATTCGCTTATGAACGCGGGCGTTACGATTGTCGACCCCAATACGACTTTTATTGATATTGACGTTGAAATTGGGCAGGATACGGTTATTCACCCCAACACTTACATTGAGGGCAAAACGACGATTGGCGAGGACTGCACGATTGGTCCGAACATTCGCTTCACGGATATGAAAGTTGGCAGTAAAGTTACGGCGCAGTTCAGCTATTGCCACGAGGCGGAAATTTGCGACGGCGTTACGCTCGGTCCTTACGTTCATATTCGCCCCGGCACGACAATCGGCGCAAACGTCAAAATCGGTAACTTTGTAGAAATTAAAAACTCCGATATTGGCGAAGGCTCCAAACTGCCGCACTTGCAATATATCGGCGATACGGATATGGGCGCGGGTTGCAATATGGGCTGCGGCACAATCACTGTTAATTATGACGGCAAGAAAAAACACCGTACCACGATTGGCGATAATGTTTTTGTCGGCTGCAACTCAAATTTA
>CAMJKR010000281.1 GCA_946406415.1 uncultured Selenomonadales bacterium
AGCATTAAACTTGCCGAACGCTTCACGCCCGAACGCTCAACCGTTGCTAAGTCGCCGTCAATCTCTAAAACTTTTGCCGGAAAGGCTAAGCACATTTGTAATCACCTCGCCGATAATAATACAACTTTTAAGGGGAATGGGGCAAGTTTATCATTGTTAAAATCATTTGCTTGTGCTATTATCCCAAAAACGAAGATAAAATTAAAGGAGAAAATTTTTTATGCGACTGATTGTAGGCATGACGGGCGCGAGCGGCGTCGTGATAGCTGTAGAACTTTTGCAACGGCTCAAGGCGATTGATACGGTTGAGACGCATTTAATCATAACGGACGGTGCACAGCTGACGATTCGCGACGAAACAAATTTTGACATTTTCGAGATACGCCGCCTCGCCGATTGCGTTTACGATGTGAATCAAATGGACGCTTCCATTGCCAGCGGCAGTTTTTTAGTCGACGGCATGATTATCGTACCGTGCACAATGAAAACTTTGGCGGGGATTGCGTCGGGCTATTGCGAAAATCTTTTGCTCCGTGCCGCTGACGTCTGCATTAAAGAAAATCGAAAACTTTTGCTCGTGCCGCGCGAAATGCCGTTCAGTCGAATTCATCTGCGCAACATGAAAGAACTTGCCGACTGCGGCGCAATAATTATGCCGCCTGTCATGACTTTTTATAACACGCCGTCAAACTTGCAAGCGCAAATAAATCATATCGTCAATAAAATTCTGCGCCTGTTCAATCTGCCGGATACTATGCAGGAGTGGCGCAAGCCGGAATAATTTGCCTTAACCGTTAAGATATTGTACAATGGAAAAAATTTTTAAGGAGGCGATTTTATGTTGAAAAAAACAAAAATAATCTGCACGCAGGGACCTGCAACCGACGCGCCGGGTGTTATTGAGGCTCTTATCGAAAACGGAATGAACGCCGCCCGATTTAATTTCTCGCACGGCGACCACGCGGGACATAAAAAACGTATCGATGCCGTTAAAGCCGCCGCTAAAGCTACCGGAAAAATTATTTCGTTGATTCTCGATACCAAAGGTCCGGAAATGCGGCTCGGCGAATTCAAAGATGGCTCTGTTCAGCTCGTCGAAGGCAACAAGTTCACGCTCGTTAACGAAGATATACTCGGCGACGAAACTAAAGCTTCCGTTACGCACAAATTGCTTTACACGGAAGTTAAAGTCGGCGATAAACTTTTGCTTAACGACGGACTTGTTGAATTGCAGATTGACGAGATTAAGGACAAAAACATTTACACGACGATTTTAAATTCCGGCAAGATGAGTTCGCGCAAAAGAGTTGCCGCGCCCGGCGTTTCGCTCGGATTACCTGCAGTCTCCGAACAGGACGCAAAAGATATTCTCTTCGGCATTGAAAACGATATGGATTTCGTCGCGGCAAGCTTTATTCAACGCGCCTCCGATGTCGAAGAAATTCGCGACTTAATTGTTAAAAACGGCGGGCACATGGAAATTATCTCCAAAATCGAAAACCTCGAAGGCGTCAAGAACATTGACGATATTATTGCGGTCAGCGATGGCATAATGGTTGCACGCGGCGATTTGGGCGTTGAAATTCCCGCGCAGGACGTGCCCATTATCCAAAAAGATATTATCAAAAAATGCAACGCCGTCGGCAAGCCCGTTGTCGTCGCCACTCAAATGTTGGAAAGTATGACTGTTAATCCGCGTCCGACCCGCGCAGAAGTTTCCGACGTTGGCAACGCTATCCTCGACGGCGCAGATGTCATTATGCTCAGCGGCGAAACTGCAAGCGGAAAATATCCCGTCGAAGCCGCAACCATGATGAAACAAATCGCCTTGCGTATTGAAGAATCGCTCGAATACAAAGAAATTTTCCTGCAAAAAGGTATGCACAGAAAATATTCTCACACCGACGCGATTGCCCATGCTACGGTTCAGCTGTGCTACGAATTGAGCGCGAAGGCAATTATTACGCCGACCCGTTCGGGCTATACAACTCGTGTCGTCTCAAAATATAAACCTAAAGCTCCGATTATCGCCTTTACGCAGAACGATGAAGTTGCTCGCCATTTGAATTTGCGCTGGGGCGTCTATCCAATTCCAGGCACACCTTGGCTTGATATTTTGCAAATGATTGACTACTCCTCGACAAGTGCGCTGGAGAAAGGTTTCGTTCAAAAAGGCGACCTCGTCATTTTAACTGCCGGCATGAAATACGGCGAAGGCGGCACAAGTTCAATCCGTCTGCACACCATTTAAATCAATCTGAAAAATCGAAAAGCCCCCGTCGAATGCGGCGAGGGCTAAAATTTTATTCGCGACTATGAAACCAAAAATATCAAACGCATTTTTAAACATACTGCTTGCGGCAATGGCGGCAGGCGTTTTGTTTATGGAATATTTTAATCGTTCGCCAAAATTTTTAATTGGAACCTGCGCGGCGTTGATAATGTTCGGAATAATTTTCACGTGGCGGCGAAAAAATTTAACGGCGTGGCTAATCTGCCCGATAATTTTTTTCGCGCTCGGCGGCTTGAGATTTTCAGCTGTCGACAATTTGCCGCCCAATGACATTTCCAAATTCGCTGGGCAAGCAGTTCAAATATCGGGCGCAATTCGCGAGGAGCCGCAGGTTAAAACTTTGCCGAATGGATTAACGCAACTGCGCCTAGTCGTCGACGCCGAATCAATCAAACTTAAAGGCGCGGAACAAAAAATTTGCGGCGGATTGATTCTAACTTACTACCCAAAAGAAAATGAATTGCTCCCGACGGCGCGAATCGGCGACAAAATTTCTGCGGGCGGCAACTTAAAACTTTTACACAACTACAACAACCCCGGACAGATTGACGGCGTAACGCGCATGAAGGCAACGGGAATTACGGCGCGAATGTCGGCGGGCAAGCAAGGCATTTCGATTGAGGAAGTCGACGGGGGACTTTGGACAAAATTTTTACGAATCGTCGCGGCAATCCGTGAACATTATCGCGCGTCAATGGCAGAAGTCATGTCGGCAGATGACGCGGCGGCAATTTTCGCAATGCTATTCGGCGGCTACGCGGGATTGAATCCCGAACTGGTCGAGGACTTTCAAACGACAGGCATTGTACATATTTTATCAGTAAGCGGCTCGCATATGAGTATGTTGGCAATGGCGACGGCATGGCTGTGTTTGCTGTTGCGTTTGCCTAAGAGTGTAACTTTTGCGCTGGGACTTTTTGTAATTGGAACTTATGCGATATTGAGCGGAATGTTGCCACAAGTTTTGCGTTCAGCGACGATGGGCATATTAATTTTTTTCGCCAAAACACTCGACGCGGAGGCGGAAGGCGCACGGCTTTTAACGTTAACCGCGTTGGCAATGCTGATTAATCAACCGTTGCTTTTATTCGACGTGAGCTTCCAATTAAGTTTCACGGCAACGGCAGGGCTAATGTATTTATCAGAGGGCTTGCGCAAGGCAATGGAACGCTTGCCGAAATTTTTTGTAGAGCCGGCGTCAATGACAATCGCGGCGCAGTTGGCAAGCTTGCCGGTTATCGTGTGGTATTTCAATCAAATTTCGCTGAGTTCGGTTTTGGCAAATGTATTCGTCATGCCGCTGTTAGAGATTGTTATTGTCGGCGGGCTTTTAGGTGGGATAATCGCGGCGGTAATTCCGATTGGCGGGAAAATATTTTTTGCGGGCGAGGCGTTAATTTTTGGAGCGGGCGCGGAGTTAAATAGAGTTTTTGCAAATTTACCGTTTAGCGCGGTGCAAGTGCCGACGCTCGGATTGGCCGCGGGATTTTTTTATTACGCC
>CAMJKR010000282.1 GCA_946406415.1 uncultured Selenomonadales bacterium
CCGCATTTCTGCAGGAGCTTTGTTTTCGTTTTCGTTTGATTTTACTTTTTGGCTTCGGCTTTGGTCTCAATTTTCTTTTCTTCGTACAGACTCATCACCCAAGTTTCAAACCGTTTAATCTGCTTTTCGTACAGGTCATTCGTTACCCAGAATTTTTTATCGCCGATTTGAATCGCTGTCGTACCGTACCTCGCGTGTCCGCCGATTTTGCGATCGTTCGGATTCTTCGTGACGGGCTTGAGGAACGCATACCTGATGTTAAGCGTCTTTTTCGTGTCGTCGGTGCTCAGGAGCATTTTCACGATGTCAGCGGTGATTTTGCCGTCGGCGAGAGCTTTAGCGAAGAGTTCGCGGATTTGTGCGCCCGCTGATTTTTTCTTCAGCTTGCTCGCGCTGATTACGTTGTTCATAACCTGTTCGCTGATGATTGGCGCAGTTTCAATTTTCGCGGCGGCTTTATCGGGCTTAACGAGATTGACTTTGCTCGTCGTTGTTTCGTTCGTTACCGTTGCGGTTTTGCTTGCCGGTTTCGCGGTCTCGGTCGCTTTGCCTTCAGCTTTAATCTCGGTCGTGGTCGCTACTTTTTTTGTCTCCGTCATTTTTATCAATTCCTTTCTTTGTGCAAGAGGTTTTATTTATCTTATGGGCTTATTATGTCGCACAAAGACGGAAACCGGACGGAAAATGGGATTTTTTTATTAGAATTTGGTTAGAATTTGATTAGAATTGCACGGAATTTTTACGGAAGCAAAAAGGGGATTCGTATTTAAATGGAGGCATAAAGATAAAAATCTACTTTTGAATAATCCATTTCTAGATCTAAAGTCACATAACGCCGAGTCTTTGAACACCAAACGGAAGATCTTTCATGAATATGTGTGGAATACGAACTCATTCGATCTATTTTATCACCAAGCTTATTCCCTAAAGTTTCTAATTCAGATTGGCTTAACCCGATTTCATGGAGAATGCCTGCAAATACAAAAAGCACTTCCACATCATTATCTACCAGATATTTAGAAGGGGTGGTTATGAGTACGCGCGAAATGCTGTTGTCGTTGTTCAGGCGAAAACGGATTGTATTGCTCTTGCTGTTGCCAAAATGAACTTCACAACGTTGAGCTCCTTGATACGTGTAATACTCAGTTCCCCAAATATCAACGTTCATTAATTGGCATGTAAGTTTGAAATGAGTAAGCATTTTATCAAAATCAGAATCATAAATTTGCACAGGAGTTGCATGAGCCGACTGCCCGACTATAAGCAAGGCGACAACCGCAATAAGCATAAAAAATTTTTTCATTACACCTTCTCCCCCCAATTATCCTCTGACAAAAATATTCCCGCAACGATGGCAAAGGTAACTGTGCAGCCAAATGTCGTACTCCTGAGGCCAAACTTTTTCGTTGTAATTTTTTTTATCCAGATTGTCTTTGAACTGTGCGCCCGTCCAGAAAAGTAACAGCAAAATCAGCCAAGTCTCGCCGCTGTCCAAAAATATAAACGCCAAAAATGCCGGCAAGGCCGTGAGCCACCAGTTGCATTCCTTTTGAGCCGGCGGCGCGACAGATCGAGCCAAATTCGTCATGTTGCTACCTTTGGTAACAGAAATAATTTTGCCCGTTTTAGTTATGGAATTTGAACCGCTCGTGCCGCTTTGAAAAATAATCGGCAAGCTCTGAACGTTTTCGGAACCGCAATTCGGACAATCAAAATGCACATTCATAAACATCGCTCCTTACTGATTGAATCGCCGTTCATTTTCCAGCGGGTCTGCACCGTATTTATTCGGACCGACCGTACCGGGCGCGAACAATATGTATAAACCAAAAATTATATTGACATATGGAACAAGGAAAATAAGCCAAAACCATCCGCTTAAATTTAAATCATGTAAACGACGAATCCCGAGCATCACGCTGGGAACAATAGCTATTAGCTCATACAAGATAAGTACTACCATTAAACCAATTGATTCGTTGGATTGCATCTGCCCGTTTGACGATGAACCCAAAAACATAAAGGCCAAAATCATGGAAGGAACTATAAGCCATATACCGCGTGTGAAATATCTCCAACGATTAAGTCGCCCTTCTATCGAAAAAAATTTTTCTTTAATCGTCACATCCTCTTTGTAAGGCGACGTGTATTCATTCAGCGGAGTGTAAATCGATTGGGGTGGCGGATCTTGCGGCGGCGAAGAATTTTCCGACTGGGACGAGGATGTTTCCTGCGGAGTATTTTTTGTTTTGTTGTAGGTGTTTATCAAGTTTTCGCGGGCTGCTTGAGATTGATCAATTTTCTTTTGCTCGGCAAAAACTTCTGCAACACTTTTCGATTGAGTTTGAGGGGCGGGCAAAGTCTTTTCGAGTTTAATCGCCGACTCACTCTGAACTTGCGCGACAGCTTTTTTTTCGGCGTAAACTTCCATGACACTCTTGGGTTTTTCATAAGGCATTGGCGGAAGTTGCTTTTCTTCCGATTGAATTTTTTGTCCGCAAGAACCGCAGAATTTTGCACCGACTCTGAGTTTTGCGCCGCAGTTTGAACAAAAATTTACAGCCATAAAAATTCCTCCTTTTACTCAGTTACAATACGGAAAGGTACGTTAAAATTATTATCTTCCAGAGTGAACGACGCCTCGCAACGCAGACTCGTGATATTGGCGTCGTCAGGTATGTCGAAAACTTCGTAAACCCAACCAGGCTGACCGGGATTCAGCTCAAAGGCACTTTCTACGTCATGCATAACCGTATAAGTTGAAGTAGCACTTGTATCACTTGAAAATTTTCTGCCGCGCTCGTCCATTAGATAAATTGATGGAGCAAAAATCGGTTCATTGGTGCCGTTGCTGACAATGACTGTAACGATGTAAAAAGTTCCTCGTGCTGTGTGATTAGAGCCAAAGTCGCTCGTTATGCGTTTTTGCTTTTCCACGCTGTAGAGGGCGCAAGCCAAACCAAGACGGCTTATGCCCTTATAAGCTTTTTCGCCGTTCACTGTGCAACTATAATTGTATTCATCTGAAGAAGATTTTGGTTTCTCTGCCGGTGGATTTGGCTTTTTAGCAGGAGGTTTAGGCTCTTGAATTTTTTCCACCAAAACAATTTCTTGAACATTGCCAGTTTGTTTGCCTATATGAAAAATTAAGGAAGCGTCTTTTATATCGTACTCGTAATCGTTTTCTTCGCGCAGATAATTCTTGCCATAAGCAGTTTCAATCTCGGCGAGGGTGGAGCCGCAATGAATGCCGCGTGGAGTACTGTAATTTGAGTTCGTGCAAGACAACCAATAGACAATGCCGCTTGAATCAAATTTTGCCCAAAAGTCTCCGTAATCATACCAGCCGTTGTCTTTAACTTTACCTGCGCCAAATCTTCTATCGAGTTCCGTTTTATTAGTAGCTGAAGTTAAACTTAAATCGCCGATTCTTAAATCCGATTCAGTCAGCGGTGCAGGCGGCTTGGCTGTTTCGGCAGATGATTGTGTCGACGAATCATATTTTTCAGAGGTAGATTTTTGTGATAAACCTCCGACAGTAACTATAATGACGAGAAATATAATTCCTATTCCGCCCAAAATGCCCATAATTAATTTTCCGAACGAATCGTCAATCACGGGTGGGGAAGTCGTTTTCGGCGGCGGGGGTTGAGCTCGCGGCTCCTCATGAAAGACCTTCGTGCCGCATGACGGACAAAAATTTTCGCTAAGATCCAATTTCGTGCCGCACTGTTCACAAAATCTGGACATCAATCATCACCTCCATTTGGTATTATATAAACCAATCCCGAT
>CAMJKR010000283.1 GCA_946406415.1 uncultured Selenomonadales bacterium
ACTTTGCAAGGCGCACGGCTATGTTTACGTTCACCCGTTTAACGATTTGGAAGTTTTGCTTGGACAGGGCACGACTGCGCTTGAAATTATTAACGAGCTTAAAGACGTCGACGCGATTTTAGTTCCGATTGGCGGCGGCGGTTTTGCGTCGGGCGTGGCACTCGCGACCAAAGTTGTTAGCCCGCAAGTTAAAGTTATCGGCGTGGAACCGGAAAATGCAGCTTGCATGAAGGCGGCACTCGACGCGGGCGAAATCGTTTCTCTTAAAAGTTCGGACACGGTTGCAGACGGTTGCGCAGTCAAGACGGCGGGCGATTTAACTTTTGCTTTCTGCCAAAAATATCTCGACGAAATTATTACCGTCAACGAAATGGAAATTATGTCCGCGCTGTTGTTCCTGATTGAAAAGCATAAACTCATTGCGGAGGGCGCGGGCGTCTTGAGTTTGGCGGCTCTTAACAAATTGCCATTTAAAAATAAAAAAGTTGTGGCAATCGTCAGCGGCGGCAATATCGACATTTCAACGTTGAGTGCGCTGATTGATAAGGCGTTAATCGTTCGCGGCAGAATTTTCTGTTTTGGCGTGTTGCTTGCCGATAAGCCCGGCGAACTTTTGAACGTTTCAAGAATTTTGACGGAAGAAAATGCCAACGTCATCAAGCTTGAGCACGATCAAGCCCGCGTTACGGACAGTTTTAAAAAGGTCGTGTTGGAAGTTACGGTTGAGACGCACAATCAACAGCACATTGATAGAATAGTTGCCGCGCTGAATCGCAACGGCTACGAGATTGAAAAAATCGATTTACTAAGATAAAATGCGGATAATTACGGGACGAGCAAAAGGTTTGCGATTGAAGACGCCCAAAAATTTTTCGACGCGCCCGACTGCCGACAGAGTTAAGGAATCATTGTTCAGCATATTGAGCGGGCTGATAAATTTTTCGGAGATAAAATCGGTATTGGACATATTCGCGGGCACCGGAGCTTTAGGATTGGAATCAATATCACGCGGCGCAAATTCGGCAACATTTATCGATACGGCGACAACGGAAATAATTCTCGACAATGTGACGCGAGCAAAGTTTAATAACTGTACAATCCTGCGCGGCGACTTTGAAAAAATTTTGCGGCGATTAAGTAATCAAGGTTTAACATTCGATTTAATCTTCAGCGACCCGCCATATGCAAGAGGATTGGCGCAAAAATCTTTAAACCTCATCACAGAATTAAATTTATCAAACGGACTTATAATCGTTGAACACGGCGCGGAAGAAATTTTAGCCAGCGACTTTGAACTTGTACGGAAAATAAACTACGGGCACACGACGACAATAGAAATACTTGAGAGGAAAGTAACATGAAGAGAGCACTTTGCACGGGGAGTTTCGACCCTGTAACGAACGGGCACATAAATATTTTTGAGCGTGCGGCAAAATTGGTTGACGAGCTGATTATCTGCGTGTTCATTAACGAGCAAAAAAAATTTCTGTTTAACATGCAAGAGCGCGTTGACTTGTTGCGCGAGGCGACGGTTCATATTGACAACGTGACAGTCGACGGTTGCAACGGACTTGCCGCCGATTATATCAGAGAACACGACGTTAATTTAATAATTCGCGGGTTGCGTTCGGCGGCGGATTTTGAATACGAGGTAAACAAGGCGCAAATGATGAGGCACCTTATCCCGACTGCCGACACGATTTTTTTATTGACAGCCCCAGAATTTTTGTTTATAAGTTCCTCGGGCGTACGGGAATTAGCGCATTTCGGCGGCGACGTGCACGGCTTAGTTCCGGAGTGCGTGGAGTTCGCCCTTCAAGCAAAAATTAAAATTTAAATTCCTCAAATAACAATCGCAAGAGGGGATGTTTATGGCAGTACGCAACACATTGGACAAAATAGAGAGCCTGGTAGCGGGCGCACCGCATTTGCCTTTGACAAACAAAACAGTTATATCGGAAGAAGAATTGATTCGACTGGTAGAAGAATTGCGCAAAGATTTGCCGCAGGAATTGGAGCACGCCTCAGAAGTCATGAAGGAACGCGACAACATTTTACAGAACGCGCAAGCAGAGGCAAGCAACATTATAAGACAGGCGCAAATGCAGGCGGAACAAATGCTCGACGAAAATGATATCGTCATAAAGGCGCGGGAAAAGTCGCGTATGGTTTTAAGTCAAGCTCAACAGCAGGAAGCGGAAATTATGGAGCGCACGCGGCAAAATTCCAAGCAACTGCAAGAGGACGCCGACCGCTACGCTAATCAAGTTTTCGACCAGCTGATAGCGCACGTGACGAATACTTTTCAAGGCGTGCAACAGGCGCAAGCGGGGCTTGAACATGCGCGCAATATTTTACAGCAAGCTAAGCTCCAAATGAATCAACAGGCGGCTCAGCAAGCCTACGCGCAATCCTATTCGCAACCCAGTTACACTCAGCCGCAACAATACGACCAAGCCCAACAATACAATCCGCCGCCGCAACAGTACGACCAAAGTCAGCAATACAATCCGCCACCGCAACAGTACGACCAATCTCAACAGTACAATCAGCCGCAACCAGACCAAAATCAGCAATATAATCAGCCGCAACAGTACAATCAACCGTCGCAACAATATTCGCAAGAGCAACGATAACAATTTTAAACGGAGTCTTCGGACTCTGTTTTTTTATTGCACGCGGAAAAATTCTGTGCTACAATCTGCGCGAAAAATTTTATGGAGGTATGTTTATGGGTGATGAACTTTTTGTTAAGCTACGCGATTGTTTTACGGCTGGTTACACGCTTCCGCAATACTGTATCGACAACGGCATTAAACGTCCGCTTTTTGTCTCCGAGAAAAAATACGAGCTGTTCTTGTGGGAAGTTTATGTTCAATTCCATTACGACAAGAGAATGATGGCTCAATTTTGTTTTATTGATGCTGACGAATCTTTATTAAGATATTTTCCGGGATTTATTGCTATTATTCCACAAACTAAAGTCCAAAAATTTTCTGCGATAAATTTGGCTAATTTCGACGCGATTATCTTTCTTACTAAAGAAAATGTTAACGCAACCCACAAAAAGATTATACGTTTTGCTGAACTGGAACAATTTTTTATTCGACGGACGTATGCAGAAATTCCATTGCTCCATTTTTTGCAACGCAATCCCGAAGTGAAATTATTCCTTACATGTTATCCGAGTATGTGGCAATATAAAGGTGCAGCAGAATTTAACCAACAAATTCTTGATCGCGGCGAATTTATTGATAAACTCATAAATGACAAAAGTGGCAATGTTAAAACTACGCTAGATAAATTTGGTTATACAAACAAGCAGGTTCTTGAAATTTCTCTCGCGCCGCCGGTTAAAACCAATCCTGACGGTACGACTGTTATGGTTGACGACAATACTAAAACTCTACAAAATATTAATAATGGGAAACGAGTAACTGCTTATCAACCCGAACATTATAAAAATAAAATTTATTTCTTCGGGCAATGCGTCTATTATGGGGTTTATACATCTTTCGACAAAACGATTGAAAGCTATCTGCAGAAAATGCTAAACGAACACAATCTGCCCTATCGCGTAGAAAACGAATCACAATTTTTATTTGGTCGTACTCAAGACATCATTTATAATCTTAATAAGTTGAAGCCCAAACCTAACGATATTATTTTTGTCGTTCTGGAAGGTTTGACCGCAAATAATAACACTATTCCATTTGTTGATATGAACGGTATTTTTGATCCCCCTC
>CAMJKR010000284.1 GCA_946406415.1 uncultured Selenomonadales bacterium
ACTAACCCAGCCCCACATCGAGGTGTATAACTATATCATTGGGAAAAAGATTCTGCGCGGCGATTGATTCAGCAAAAAATTTTTATTGAACAGCTTGACTTAGCGCGGCAGTTGAATTTGCCTGTATGTGTTCACGACCGCGAGGCTCATGGTGACACGTTGAAAATTTTGCAGACGGCGGGAAAAAATCTGCGCGGAGTTTTGCATTGTTATTCGGGCAGTTTGGAGACGGCGCGGGAAGTTTGGAAGCTGGGATGGTTTATCGGCGTCGACGGACCTTTGACATTTAAAAATTCCGCGAAGTTGCCCGAAATCGTTAGAGCCGCGCCGCGTGATATGATTTTAATTGAAACGGACGCGCCTTATCTTGCACCGACGCCCTATCGCGGTAAACGCAACGAGCCGGCTTACGTCGTAGAAGTCGCAAAAAAATTGTCGGAGATTCGCGGAGAAACTTTAGCGGAAGTTGCCGCTTACACCACCGCTAATGCTAAAAATCTTTACGGGTCGTGAGGAAAATTTATGAATTTATTCGGCACCGTTAACGACAAAAACCCGACGTCCTATCGCGGCAAACGCAACGAGCCGGCTTACGTCGTTGAAGTCGCAAAAAAATTGTCGGAGATTCGCGGTGAAACAAATCTTTACGGATTATGAGGTACTTTTATGGATTTATTCGACACTGTTGACGATAAAAAATATCAGCCGCTTGCCGAACGAATGAGACCGCAAACTTTATCGGACTTCGCAGGGCAAGAAAAAATTTTACGCGGCGCACTCGGCAAAATGATTGCTGAAGGTCAAACGCCGTCATTAATTTTTTTCGGCGAACCAGGAACGGGCAAAACGACACTCGCCAAAATTATCGCCAACACTACAGAAAGCAATTTCGTTAAAGTTAACGCGGCATTGTCTGGAATTGCTGAATTGCGCGGCATTGTTAAAGAGGCGGAAGACCAGCGTAAATTTTATCGGCGGCGGACGATTTTATTTATCGACGAAATTCACCGCTTCAACAAAGGGCAACAAGATTTTCTGTTGCCTTACGTCGAGGACGGGCGGATAATTTTAATCGGTGCGACGACTGAAAATCCTTTTTTTGAAGTTAATGCCGCACTTTTAAGCCGTGTTAAAATCGTTCGCCTTGAAAAGCTAACGACTGCTGATATTAAAAAAATTTTAGCCCGCGCAGTTGAGCTTGAAAAATTTTCCGTCGAGGAGCGTGCGCTAGAAATTATCGCGGATTTTGCTGACGGTGATGCTCGTATGGCGTTGAATCTTTTGGAGCAAGCCTCGTTCAGCGGGAAAATTTTCGTCGACACTTTAAAAGATTTGCTCGGCGAAAAAATTCGACGCTACGACAAAAAGGGCGATAACCACTACGATACGGCGAGCGCGTTTATAAAAAGTATGCGTGGTTCCGACCCCGACGCGGCGATTTTTTATTTAGCTAAGATGATTGACGGCGGCGAGGATTTAAAATTTATTGCGCGGCGAATGGTAATCTGCGCGGCAGAAGATGTTGGCAACGCCGACCCTCAAGCTTTGATTTTGGCAAATGCGGCGGCTCAAGCGGCTCAATTTGTCGGTTTGCCCGAAGCGCGAATTATTTTGGCTCAAGCCGTTACATACATTGCGGGCGCGCCCAAGTCCAACGCGGCTTATTTGGCGATTGACAAGGCTCTTGCCGATACTCAAGGCGACGTTCCTAAACATTTGCGCGACACCCATTACAAAGGCGCAAAAACTTTTGGGCACGGCATCGGTTATAAATATCCGCACGACTTTGAAAATCATTTTGTTAAGCAACAGTATTCGCCCGATGAAAAAATTTCTGCACGCTACTACGAACCGACTACACAGGGCGCAGAGGCGGCGATTAAAGAGAGGCTTGAAAAATTTTGGCACAAATAATTGAACTCAATGCGCAGGAAAATTCGTCGTTTGAGAGCGAGCCGCAACTTTTAGGCGTGTATCATTGGAGCGAGGGACTTCGTTCAATGCACAAGCACGACGACCGCTTGGAGTTAAATTTTATTTTATCGGGCAACGGCACGCAGGTTATCGACGGCGAACTTTGCAACGTGCAAGCGGGCGATGTTTTAATTCACAATGGCGGCGTCCTCCATGACGAAAGCTTAATGCTTTACTCTAAATTAAAGGCGTGGTGTATTGCCGTTAAAAATTTGAAGTTGCCCGCCCGCCCCGTCAATGAACTCGTACCGAAAAATTTCCGTCCGCGAATTCCCTGCCAAGCCGTCGCCGACCAACTTGCGCAACTTTATCCGCTCGTGCACCATTACGCCCAGCAAAAAGATGGCTATCAAATCGCAAATTCTCTAGCCCGCGCAGTCGTGCTTATCGTCTACAAAGTTATTCGTTCGACTGCCCTCGACGAGACTAAGGAAAAAATTTTTATCGTCGAACGCGTCCGCAACTATATCGAGGAACATTACGCTGAAGACTTGACACTTGCCGAACTTAACGGGCTTGTCCACGCTAACGAATATTATTTATCGCACGTTTTCAAGAAGGCTACGGGTTATTCTCCTCAACAATATATTTTGCGGCGTCGAATCGGTAAAGCTCAATGCTTGCTGATTTATACTTCCCTGCCGCTTACAGAAATATCTGCTCGTGTTGGCTACGAGGACTCAAATTATTTCAGCCGCGCCTTTAAAAAAATTATCGGAATGTCGCCGCGACTTTATCGGCAAAAATGGCGCGAAATGTCAAGCGGCTCAGTTCCCTCCGACGTATAAAAAAATCCCCGCCGAATGGACGGGGAAAATTTTTAATCAAAATATTCGAGTTCAGAAAAGATTTTAGATAGCATTGATGAGAATAAAACCTACAGAGCAAACGCCAGCAAACAATGTCATCGCCATAGCGTAAATTTTATCGCCGTCGAAAGTTTTATCGTTATTCTTCATAATGAATCGCTCCTTTGAATTATCTTTGATTTTTACTTGCTCGGATTTGTTATCCTGTTTACAGTGCGAATTATATCAGAGCCGCAAAAAATTTCCTTGACGGGCTTGACTAAGTTTATCACGCTAAAGCTTGACATGACGCCGCCGAAAATTTCTGTACGCAAAAACCAGGACGATTTTGCTATTTTGTTGACGTTGCGTCTTTGTAATGGTAAATTATCTGCATTAAGCAACGGGAGGTTTTATTTTGAGCGATAATAAAAATGTGGCGGAGGAAAAACTTTCACCTGCCGAGATTGTGGAGCGCACGACGATAGCCGACGTTTACCGCGCAGATAAACAGTTGGCGGGCATTGTTAAGAAGACGAAACTTATAGCGAGCGATTTTTTTTCGGAGCTTAGCGGCAACGAGGTTTTTCTCAAGCCCGAAAATATGCAACACACCGGAGCTTTCAAACTTCGTGGCGCGTATAACAAAATCAGCCATTTGACAGAAGACGAACGCAAACGCGGAGTTATCACGGCGTCGGCGGGCAATCATGCTCAAGGCGTGGCATTCGCGGCGCAAAAGTTAGGCGTCAAGGCGGTTATCTGTATGCCAGCGACTACGCCGATTTTAAAAGTTGAGGCGACTAAAGCTTATGGCGCGGAAGTTGTTTTGTACGGCGACGGATTTGACGACGCTTATAAACACAGCTTAGAACTTTGCAAGGCGCACGGCTATGTTTACGTTCACCCGTTTAACGATTTGGAAGTCATCTTGGGACAAGGCACGACCGCGCTTGAAATTATCAACGAACTTAAAGA
>CAMJKR010000285.1 GCA_946406415.1 uncultured Selenomonadales bacterium
TACTTCCGTTGATAAAGCTAACGTGCTCGCGGCAAGTCGTCTTTGGCGCAAAGTTGTCGTCGACGTGGCTAAAAATTTCCCCGACGTTGAATTGAATCATCTTTACGTTGACAACGCCGCAATGCAACTTGTACTTAATCCGAAGCAATTCGACGTTATAGTTACGAATAATATTTTCGGCGACATTTTAAGCGACGAGGCGGCGGTTATCGGCGGCTCAATCGGTTTAATGCCCAGCGCGTCAATCGGCGAACTCACCAGCCTTTACGAACCGATTCACGGCTCCGCGCCCGACATTGCCGGTAAAGACATTGCAAATCCGATGGGAACTATTTTAAGTGCCGCCATGCTCTTGCGCTACAGTCTCAAGGAAGAGGACGCCGCTAAAGCTATCGAAAGCGCGATTGATAAAACGCTTGCCGACGGCTGGCGCACCGCTGATATTTACTCCGACGGCTTTAAGAAAATCGGAACCGCGCAGGCAACAGAAATTATCTGCGGCAATCTTTAAGCGTAAAAAATTAGAGTGGCGATTAAATTCGTCACTCTTTTTTGTTTTGCTAAATTTCGATTTAAAAGACAGTTTCAATCGTGCCGATAATTTCTCCGCGATGATTCTTCAACACGGGCGGGAAAATTTTATCAAGCTCTGCCGCCTCGTCTTTAGTCAACAAGTCCAAATGTTTAAGAACCGCGATTGTCATTGGTGTAACTGCCGCATAACTTCCGTCCTCAATCTTAAACGTGATACCTAAATCGCCGTCCTTAACCGCTAAACAATAAACCGCGTCCGAACCGATTTTTGCGATAATCCTGCCGCCTGTGACTTCAGAAACTGCCAAATCAATTCGTCCCGTACCAGAAATAACTTGCGGATATTTGCTCATTGCGTCGCGAATTTTCGTTGCCGCGTCCTCGTAATCGCCCCAATCGCCTTTGCTCGGCGTAGATAATCTTGCATAAGCAAGCGACATATTATAAATCGGCAGATAAAAAACAGGCACGCCGCAACCGTCAATTCCAATTTCCAATTTGTCTTCGGGCATACGCGACGCCATTGCCACATGCTTGAAGATAATTTTTTGCGCCTCGTGGGCAGGGCGGATATAACCTTCGTAAGGAATTCCTAACATCATAGACAGCGCGATAATCTGCGAATGTTTGCCGGAGCAAGGATTGTGAACAGGCAAAACTTTTTCGCCCGCCGCGATAATTTTTTTGAACGCCTTGCCACTCATGGGACGCACGACGCCACAATCCAAAACGCTCTCATCAAGTCCGAGTTTAGCCAAAATACCGCGTACAAGTGCCACGTGATTTTCCTCGCCGCTGTGGCTGGCAACTAAAAGCGCAAGTTCTTCGTCGGTTATGCCGTATTTTTCAAGCCCGCCATTTTTCACGAAGGGCAACGCTTGAAAAGGTTTAGCCGCACTACGCCAAAACATCGGCAAATGCGCATTGCCAACAGAGGCGACGACTTCGCCCTTACAATTTACTGCCGCCACGTCGCCGCGATGAATATTTTCTACGTGACCTGCGCGGGTGTAGTGCAAAACTATTTCGCTCATGATTTTTCCTCCGTTATATTTACCGATTAAATCAAGGTTTATTTTATTTCTCGTCTTCATATTGTCTGCCTTATGAATTTATCTGTAGATTTTTGTTGAAAACAGCTAACGTTTCTTCTTGTAATTTCAACGTGTTATGAGTATAAAGATTTTGCGTAATATTAGCGTCAGCATGTCCTAAACGTCTTTTGGAGCCGCGCCATTTTCTATTAGTTGAGTGGCGTGCGTATGACGGAATGAATGTGCGTTCAAACCTTTAAAACGCAAAATAGTTGTAAGGTAATTCGCTAAAACTAACTGTCCGTCATTGCGAATACATACTAACGAAATTTTTTCAGCGGCGGGAACGAGCAAGCCTTTTGATTGTCGCAGAATACGCCCGTTTTCTTCACGATAAACATAAACGTAGCTGTCACCGAATTGCTTTTCGTTTTCAGCTTGCTGATTCTGCCAACGGCGCAATTCACTGAGCAAATAATCATCAACAATAACGTAACGTTTGCTTGAATCAGTTTTGAGCATTATAAAATAATGCCTGCGTTTAGCAATATAGCGAATTTGCCGACGTAAATTAATTTTCTTAGCCTTGAAGTCAATATCACTCTACGATAAGCCGAGCACTTCACCGATTCGCATTCCTGTATGGTATACGTTTGATAGGTCTGCATAGACGACATTTTGACGTTCGCCGCAACGACGTTATCAAGCCACTCTGTAATAAAATCTTTCAACGATAACTCGATAATTTATTCTGCTTTGTATTTTCGCGTATATTTTGCAAGATATCAAAGTAGGCAAATAGTGGAACTTCGATATTAAATGCATCTAAGACAGCAAATAAACATTCAATATCAAATCTAGCGTTATAAGCTCCGATAAGATTATTTTCGATAAACGGCTTTATATCTTCCCCTAATTCAGCAAACGTCATAAGCTTTTCGACCTTCTTTAAGGTTATTCCGTGTATATCTTCATTTCTGAAATCATTATACGGCGGACGAATAAGCCAAGATGACGCCCATGTTATTTCATTATCCTCAACAACAGCTATTCCAATTTGACAAACTGAATCAGGATACATATTAGCTGTCTCGAAATCAATTACTGTGAACTTTCGTAGTGAACAACAACCGGGCGATTCGGAGTATAAGGTAACGGGCAATTAACAAAACGACTGTTAGTCAAAATTGGCTTTATAATTAACTCGTTACCTTGAGCGGTTTTAATCGGCACGGGCAACGGTGGCTCCACTTTATTTTCGATATTTTAAATAATGGTGTCTACGTTTATTAAAAAGCCAGAATCACTATCCTCTATCAAATAATTTTTATCGGGAACAGGCAAATGACAATTAGGACAAAATTTTTCATGCGAACTTACTGGTAAGAAACAATACGGGCAATATTTTCCAGAGATATTTTGAGACTTTGAAAAAATCTTTTTGACGACTTTGCGCTTAGTTGATTTTTTTATATTATTTTCTGCAGGGAAAAATTTCAGCTCACTTGTCGATAAATTTTCTTGCGAACGATTTTTAGCCTCAAGAAATATCTCTGTTATAGTTTTCAGGATAAAACTACCGCCCGAAAAATAGCGGACGGAGCATTGAGTGTTATGGGGGGTCACCGTCAAGATTTTTCAGCAACGAATTTAAATCTTGCCCTGTACCTTTTGCTATTTTCTCAAAGGTCTGTATCGTTGGTGAATAAGGTTTCCCTGTTGACGGATTTATTCCTTTTTCTAAGGCTCCGATATAAGATTTGCTAAAAGCGCAAGCGTCTGCTAAATCCTGCATTGTCATATTGTGCTTTGTCGATACATTTTTAAGCATTCGCCTAGTTTCATTTCCGTCACCTTATTTCTGTGTCAAATGTATTTTACATTGAAGGAAAAACAAAGTCAAACGAACTTGACATGTTAGTTTATCAATTATAATGGACAAAATTTTGGAGGTGGCAGAATGACTTACAAGATTAAGGAATTACATGAAGAGCGTAAAATAACACAAAAAGAACTTTGCAATAAAGCTAACGTGTCTCGTCAAACTTTTATTGATTTAGATTATCATTCCGTATGACGACGATAATCAAATTTTGCTCGTCCTTGACTTGTCAGACTGGATAATAGTCAATAAAGTGGACAAGAAATTAGAGAGAGGAGAAAAATTT
>CAMJKR010000286.1 GCA_946406415.1 uncultured Selenomonadales bacterium
CGCGGGCGTTGGTTTACTCGGCTTGCTGTTTGTTATCAAGTTCGTGCCTGAAACCAAAGGTCGCTCCCTTGAGCAAATTGAACGCGACTTCCGCAATTACGACAAGAATTAATCTATTATAAAAAATTTTGGGAGGTTACAAGCGCGGCGACGAACTAAAAGTTTTTGAGCGACAAATCGCGACAGCTGTTCCGTCGCTTCTAAAGCGACCGTGACTTCCTCAATTACGATAAAGCTTAATCTGTAGTAAAAAATTTTTTGGGAGGGTTTTGAATGGCTAAAATTAAACTTGGTATTGCGCCGATTGCTTGGACTAATGACGACATGCCCGATCTCGGCAAAGAAAACACTTTTGAACAATGCGTCAGCGAAATGGCGTTGGCGGGCTTCACCGGTTGCGAAGTTGGCGGCAAATATCCTAAAGATACCGCCGTACTCAAAAAGGCTCTCGACCTGCGCGGCATGAGCATTGCAAGCGCGTGGTTTAGCTCCTTCCTGCTCACTCAACCTTACGAGCAAGTCGAAAAAGATTTCATTGCGCACTGCGAATTCCTGCACACTATGGGCGCAAAGTTCTGCAACGTCGCTGAACAGGGCAACAGTATTCAAGGCAAGTTCGATAAAGCTGTTTTCGCCGATAAGCCCTACAACACCGAAGAACAATGGAAACTTTTAACCGAAGGCTTGAACAAACTCGGCGCGGTTGCAAAGAAAATCGGCTTGACTATGACTTATCATCACCACATGGGCACGGGCGTCCAAACTACGGAAGAAATTGATAGATTAATGGCTGAAACCGACCCCGAACTCGTTTGGCTCCTCTATGATACCGGTCATCTCGTTTGCTCCGGCGAAGATTATCTCGCAATCCTCAAAAAATATCTCCCGCGTATTCGCCATATCCACTTAAAAGATGTTCGCATGGAAATTCGCAACAAAGTTAAAGCCGAAAATATGTGCTTCCTCGACGGCGTCCGCGCAGGCATGTTTACTGTTCCCGGCGATGGCGACGTTGACTTTGAGCCGATTTTTGACATTGTTAACGCAAGCGACTACGACGGCTGGTATATCGTTGAGGCTGAACAGGATCCCGCTAAAGCCAATCCGTTTGAATACGCGCTTAAAGCTCGCAAATACATTCGCGAAAAAGCCCACATCTAATTGAAAAATTTTTGGATAAATATTTTCCCTGTCAAAATGGCGGGGATTTTTTTTGCAAGAATTTATAGTTTCGTTTGATTAAACGTTGTCCCTTGCTATGAAAAACGCAAAAATTTTTTAGGATAATTCGCAACAAAAATTTATAATAGTTCAAATAGCTAAGGGGCGATTAAAATGTTGCAGTATTTTGTCGAACGAAATTATAAATCGGTTTTCGGCAGAGGTTATACGCCGCGCCTCGAATATATTTGCAATGTCGGGGCGGACGTGACGACCATGCCGCGCAGTATGCACGAACATAAAAATCTTGCCGAAATTCTTATCATCGATGACGGCGCGGGGATTTTTATTATCGACGGCGAACGCTATACCGCTAAAAAAGGCGATTTGATTCTTTACAACAGCGGCACAGTTCATGATGAATTCGGCGGCTCCGGTAATGACCTTTCCAGTTATTGCGTCGCTATTAGTAACTTGAAACTCGCTAATCTTCCCGTTAATAAAATTCTTCCCGACGAATACTCGCCGATAATGCCGAGCGGTGAATATTTTGACGAGCTGTTAAGTATTTTTAGGGCGATTGAGCGCGAAAGTTATCGTCCATGCGGCGCGGAAACGGCTAACCTCCTCGCGCTGGCTCTTGTTGCAAAAATCTGTACAATGTTTGAAACTCACGGATTGCCGCGCAGAGAAAAAGTTCCGTCAATCAGCCGCCGCGCTAAAGATTTTATCGACGAACACTACACGGAAAATATCAAGCTCGAAGACATTGCCAACGCCGTCTGCACTAACGTTTACAACCTGTCGAAAGTTTTCAAGGCGGAAATCGGTATTTCGCCCATGCGTTACGTTGTCCTCCGTCGAATCGGCGAGGCGCAAAATCTTTTAATCAACACCGACATGACAATTACGCGAATTGCGTTGAGCGTCGGCTATAACAACTCAAATTATTTCCAGAACGTCTTCAAAGATTTTATGCAGATGACGCCCAAAGAATATCGCAAGCGTTGGACGAAATAAACTCCTGCCGCATTGACAGGAATTTTTTTTTAGGTATGATTAAATCACATTTAACTTTATAAAGGAGGATTTGTTATGGTATTTCCGAAGAATTTTCTTTGGGGCGGAGCCGTTGCCGCGAATCAATACGAGGGCGGCTATCTGGAAGGCGGCAAAGGTTTAAGCGTGCCCGATTTGCTTTTGGGCGGCGACGTTAACACCCCGCGAACTTTTTGCCCGAAGATTGAGGACGGCGTTTTTTATCCGTCGCACACGGCGATTGATTTTTATCACCACTACAAAGAAGACATCGCGCTTTTCGCCGAAATGGGTTTTACGTGCTTTAGATTTTCGATAAGTTGGGCGCGAATTTTCCCGAACGGCGACGACGAAACTCCCAACGAAGCCGGCTTGAAATTTTATGAGGACGTTATCGACGAGTGCAAAAAATACGGCATTGAACCGCTTATCACGCTTAATCATTACGAAATGCCCTTTGAGCTTGTCAAAAAATATCGCGGCTATTACAATCGCAAAACTATTGATTTGTTTGTTAAGTACGCGACGACTTGTTTTGAGCGTTTCAAGGATAAAGTTAAATATTGGCTGACGTTCAACGAAATTAATATGACGCTAATGTCACCGACGGTTGGCAACCTTTACAGCGTCGGAATTATTCAGGACGAGGATTTAAATCGAACTGCGCCCTGCAAATTCGACGATCTTAAAGACGTTCCTCAACAGCGTATTGAAGCTTTGCACAATCAATTTGTCGCGTCGGCTAAGGCAGTTATCGCCGCTCACAAAATCAATCCCGAATTTAAAATCGGCAACATGATTTGCCACGTAACTCGCTATCCTTTGACGCCGAATCCAAAAGATATGTTAGCAACTCAACGCGCGGATAATTTGTTTAACGACCTTTGCGGCGATGTACAAGTTCGCGGAGCTTATCCTTATTTCGCTAAAAAATTTTATCAAGATATGGGCATTGATACGGCGTTTATGGACAACGAGGACGATAAAAAAGTTTTGCGCGAGGGTGCCGTCGATTTCTACACGTTTAGTTATTACATGTCGAATTGCGTAACCACTGACGAAAACGCTGACAAAATTAACGACAGCATGTTAGGCGGCGCGAAAAATCCGTATTTAAAAGCTAGCGATTGGGGCTGGCAGATTGATCCGGACGGCTTGCGCTGGACTTTGAATAAATTGGCGTCGCGTTATCCTGATACGCCGATTATGGTTGTCGAAAACGGCTTTGGAGCTTTTGATAAAGTCGAGGCTGACGGCTCCATTCACGACGATTACAGGATTGATTATTTCCGTGAACATATCCGAGCAATGGGCGAGGCGATTAATGACGGCGTTCCGCTTATCGGCTACACGACATGGGGCTGTATTGATTGCGTGAGCGCGGGCACCGGTCAATACGCTAAACGCTACGGATTTATTTATGTCAATCGCCACGACGACGGCACGGGCGATTTTTCGCGCAGTCGCAAGGATTCATTCTTCTGGTACAAAAAAGTTATCGCGAGCAACGGCGCAGAACTCTAGGGGCTGTTGG
>CAMJKR010000287.1 GCA_946406415.1 uncultured Selenomonadales bacterium
CGTTATATATTCCGGTATCGCATGGAGTCCATATTTCCCTCTCAGAGCTAACCGCAGACTGTCCTGCGCACACGGACACGGAACATACAGTTTCTTGATTGCGTCCTGTATCTTGCACCTCAATAGGATTTTTTTCTTCTCTTCTATCGTCGCCGTTCGATATTGACTCTTTATTTTTGGTGCTCTCCTTTTCATTATCGACTTTGCTGATCTCTTGTCCTGCAATGCCAATTCCAATACCTTCAATGCCCACTCTGCTTTCATCTTCGGATTTAATGCTTCTTCCTGTGAAGGTTTCGTTTTGTCCAACTGATTTATTGCCTGCTTTACCTGTGGCGTCATTTCTGTATTCGCGGCTAAATCCAATAATGAATACCCTATGTCGCACGGTTGGCGCATTTTGGCTCGCAGCTGGGATAGAGCATGTCCACGTATCGTACCCGACATAATCCAAGTTAGTGAGTAACCTATCGAGTCCCAACGACAAGAATCCTGTAACATTCTCCCCAACAAACCAGCGGGGTCTTGTCGTGTCGAGCAATCTGATGATATGTCCGAACAGTGCTCTTGGGTCGTCATTTCCCTGTCTCTTACCCATGCTTGAATACGGTTGGCACGGAAACCCGCCTTGTATCGCCTGAAGTTCCTCGAATTCAAATGCCACCTTCTCAGAACCATTTTCTTCAAATTCATAACTTAGTATCACCTTATTTTCTTTTCTTGTTCCGGATAATTTTGTTATATCTTCAAAAATAGGTATACCGCCTTCTATTTGTCTATCTTTTCCTACTACAAAAGCTTTTTCCCATCTTTGTTTTAAGACTTTCTGTCCGAATGGGTTCATTTCGCAAAATGCTACTGTTTTTATCCCGCACAAATCACACGCTATATCTATCCCGCCCACTCCGCTGAATAAACTCAAACAATTTATCTTACGTTCTTTATCTATCTTCGGTGCGTTTTTTCCTTCTATTTTACAGACCTCCAAATACCATTTATGCCAGTCCTGATAACTGCGAAGTGCTCTTTCCTTTTTAAATCTTTTTTCTCCTATTGTCATACTTCTTCCACCTAATCATCTTCGTAAACAAATTCGCTGACTTCATCAGATTTAATTTCTATTATCTCTTTAAAATTACCATTTTCAACCGTTAATTTATTTTCATCTGTCTTAATATTGGTATACTTCGATTTTGCGAAATAGCATTTAAATTCATCGTCTATGTTGTTCGTTCTCAAAACATACTTTATCGCCGCTGTTATTCTTTCCATTGTTACTTTTCCGAGGCTATCATTATTTACGAATATCCATAAATCTTCTATGTGTATTTCTTCTTCGACTTTTCTTGTTCTGGACTTTTTGGACACAGGAAGACCTTGTTTTTCTTTTAAATTATTAATAAATTCCTTACGCTCTTTATCATTATTACCGGACGGCAAGTTTAAATTTTTCTTTTTTTCTTCAATATATGCACCACATAAACGTTCCAATAAAAAAATTTCTTTTCCTGTTTCGTCTTTTACTTTCTGATATGGATCGAATTCATCTTTAAATTTCAATAAATACACTATCTCTTGAAAGTTACCATTATCTAGGTATGCTATCTCCGATAATTTTCTGTACAACTCCGGTATTTGCGCGAGTAAATCTTTTACTTTTTTCCACTTAGAAATATAATCCTTATTACCACCTACTGCTTTTGCTAACGATTCATCAAAGACCGCTCTACCTTTATTACTTGTTTTCTCTTTACCGGCGGTATTTTGTGCTTCTTCAGCCTGTTCTTGAAAGTATTTACGTTGCTCTTCAAATCTGTCTGAAAAGGCGATTATTGCCTTCTGTGTGGCAGTCAAGTGACGACGGGATAAATTATAACTGTCTGCTATCAGTCGTATTGCTTCTGTATCAAGACTTTTATATGATTTCGTTTTTTCGTCAACGGTAATGAAAATTTCGATAACCACTTCTGTATCTTTTAAAGCTTGATAAGCCATATTTGGGGAAGCATTGTCAATATCGTAATACTCCTTACTTATTTTTTTCAAGAAATTATAACGATTACGCCCGTCAAAAATTTTTAGCTTTTTGTTTTCAACGGTCGCCAAAAAAGGAGCATAAACCCTACCACTTATCACAATATCTTTCTCCAAGCGAGATTTTTCTTCTTCATTCATTTCGGGATATTCTCTTGTAATTGCATGAAGTTCAACTTCATCGCTTGTGATAAAATCGTCAAGAATTACACTCTTATTTTCAGATATTACTACGCCTATGTCTTCTGAGTTAACTTTTGTATTATATAAAACTTGAATTTCAGTTATAATTGAATCTACGGTATTGCAGTCTGCCATAAAACGTCATTCCTTTCTTCAAAATATTTCAACACAGAATATAAAATTCCTTTAATCATCTGAGAAAAATTTTTTCCCCATAAGGGCTCGCGAAGGAAAATTTACGCTATATAATATTAATAAGGTACACTTGATTATTTTGAAAGGATTGTTGCTTATGAAACGTGTTAATGGCGAAGGTACCATTTCTAAACGTTCTTCCGACGGTCGTTGGATCGGACAAATTACTCTCGGTTACGACGATAACGGCAAAGCTATCAGAAAAACTTGCTCTGCTAAATCTCAAGCCGAATGTAAACGCAAACTTGATAAACTTAAAAAGCAATTCGCTGTCATTCAAGGTAAAACCATTTCTGCGACTAAAAAATCTTACGTCGATTATTTGCTCACTGATTGGATTAATGAAAAGCGCGATGTCGAACAGCTCGAAGAATCTACCATTCAAACTCATATCAGCAGGATTAATTGCTACTTTCCAGACTTCTTCGGCGATATTGAGTTGCAGAAAATTGATTCCAGGCTTATCGCTAATTTCTATGCTTGTCTTGCCACAAAAAATCTTTCTGCCGAGACCATTCATAAAATCCACGCTATCATCAATAACTCGTTCAAAAAAGCTGTTCGTGACGGACTCGTTGCCATTAATCCTGTTGTTGGAATTAAACTTCCCAAAGTTCATCAGAAGGAAAAAACTTCGCTGTCCGACAATGAAGTTAAGCGAATTATTCAAGCCGCCAAAGATTATTGCGACAATCCAAAGACCAAAAACAAGAACATTTTCACGCTGATTAACTTGGCTTTGGTGTCTGGTTTGCGTCGTGGCGAGTTACTTGCTCTTACTTGGGATAATATCGACTTTAATGCTGGTAAAATTTATGTGACAAATTCTGTTTGTGAACTTAAAGACAAAATCATCATCAAGACGACCAAAACTGACGCAAGCAAACGTTCCATGATTATTCCCGCATTTATGCTGAATATTTTACGCGAACATAGGAAAAATTTTGCAACGGGCAGATTTGTTTTTCCGAGTTCTGACGATAAAGATAAACCGCAAGCTCCGAGCAACATTTGCCGTGTCTATCGAAAAATTTTATCGCTTGCGGGAGTAAAAAGCAGTCTGCACATTCTGCGCCACACCAACATAACGAATTTGATAACGGCGGGAACGGACATTAAAACTGTCAAGAATCGTGCAGGACACACGCGAATTGAAACGACAATGAGTTATACTCACCCGTCGGAAGAATTCGACAGGCAAGCCGCCAATATCTTTGAAAAATTTTTATGAGACAAAAAAACGCTGTAGGTAAAATCGTTACATACAGCGTTGCATACTTAAGCAAAATGGTAACGTAAAACGGCAAGA
>CAMJKR010000288.1 GCA_946406415.1 uncultured Selenomonadales bacterium
CTGCATGTTTTCGCCGTTGAGGACAATCGGAGCCAAAAGGTTAGCCGTCATGTAGCGAATAGAACCGTTCGGGATTGTGACCATCGAGTAATAGAAAACGTTTTCGCTGTTTTTAATATCGAGTTCCTTAATCGTATCGTCATCAATCTCAAACGAATAGTCGTTGAAAAACAGGAAAGGAATTGTCAGCAAGAAAGCCAAATCCGGCGAATTAAGCGACTGCATAAAGTAATAGGGGCTGTCTTCTTCGTAGGGCAGAATAACAAACTCATGCTCGTTTTCAAACGCGGGAATGCCTTCCTTGAAATAAACAATTTTCTTTTCGTCAACCTCAATCTCACCAAATCTGCTGGTGTAAATTTTGCGCATGCAACTTTCCTCCTTTGAACTTCCCACGACAGAATGAAAAACTTTTCTCGGCTAGGCATAAATATCGTAACTATCCGTAGAAACCCAGTGGCGGATAAAGCCTTCGTTCTGAAGATAAGTTTCCACACTGCCCGGCGTGTAATGAATCCTTGCACTTGGCGCGGTTTCAATATCGACTGAAATATCACCTAAATACGGCTCGCCGATTACCTCGTTGGGGTGACCTTGCATTTGAGGATCGGGTATACCAGACGTAGTGAAAACCGGTCGCGCCTGATAGTCGGCAAACATATCCGCCTTAATCTTTTGGACAACGTCGTTGCCGGGTTGCGCCGCAGTGGTTGCTTTTGACCAAGCCTCGCTTGCATGACGACCTGTTGCTGCTTGCGCGTCCGAAATGCCCCTTTGACCGCGTTCAGCAGTGAAGTCGCCCATTTTCCTGAAACCGTAAGCTCTGCGGCTTTGGTAGCTATCGAGACTCAAGCTAGGTTGCGTAACGGTTTTATTCGACCGCGCTTGTTGATTTCTTCCGCGAATTTGCGGTTGAATTATTCCCGATTCGTCAAGCCTTCCTTGCGTCGTCCTCATGGCTATTTGCGGCAACTCATGTCGAGTATTTAACCTCACCATCATGACTTATTCCCTCCCTTCGATAAAATTTCCTGCCTGTTTACGAAATTTTTGCCGAGAATAAAAATCCATAAACACCAATAGACGGCAACGCGGAAAAACTCGTTGACGCCTGCAGGATTAAGTTTTTAGTTTTCAAAGATTATAGATTAGAGATAATCAGCTAAGGATTGCGGCAGAATTCTTCCGCCAAGTGACAGCGACAAATTATAAAGAGCAGTTTGTTGCATAAGCTTTGTTGCAAGGGCGGCAATGTCCGCGCCGCTTACGTTTGTAATTTCTTCGGTGATATTGTCGGCTTGATTTTCCAACATTGTATTGACTTGATTGTAAAGCTGTTGACGTGCGCCGACTTTGGTTTCTTGAACTAACATTGTTGAATGGGCAACATCGGCAATCGTCACGCCGTCGGAAGACATCCAGTGAAGGTCGCAATCATTACATTTTGCGCAAAGGCAGAACAGCTCGTTAAGCATTGCCGTACCGGAAGCCTCATTGCCGGAATTGGCGTTGTCAAAAATATCTCTGCCGAACATGCCGCCGCCCGTCGAGTTAACGGTATCAGAATTCGGGTCGGTCGCGCCGTTAAGCTTAACCATCGAGATAAGATTTTCATCGCCGTTGTAAGTAACGATATTTTGCTTAACCGTCGTGAACGTATACTCCGTGCCGTTTATGGTTATCGAATTATTTGTGGAGTCTTTAAGCAAGCCTTGATTAGTGAAGTAATCGGCAACCTGGAATTGGTCGGCGGTGCCAACTTTACCCCTGCGAAGCAAAGTTTCAACTTCACTGTTTGTTGACGCCGTAGCCTCCTCAACTGTCATGCAACCATGCGCGATAATTTCTTTATAGCCCTCGTCGATAAATTCCTTTTTGTAAAGATTGAAATTTTCCGTGTCGAGGTAGAAAGTATCGCCGCTATCGTTGGTTACAGTCAACATTTGGAAAAGTTCGGTGTTATAGTCAGAGTCGGTGCCCTTGAAAAATGCCGATTGTGAAACGTCGAGATTTTTAGCAAGCCCGCGATCGTATTCTCTTAACGACATTTCAAAGGGCTTTGTTAAATCCTTTTGCCCCGCGAATAAATATCTGTCACCAACTTGACTGTTCGCAACTGAAACAAGCTCTTGCAAATGCGCGAACATTTCCTTATGAATTGCGGCGTAATCATCTTCCGCGTTGTCTGAATTCGCCGCGTGAACGGATTTTTCCTTCAACGTCTGCATCATTTCCGTCATATGGATCATTACGTCATCGGAGTGTTTCATCCACGAGGACGCCGTTTTGATATTTTCCATGTACTGATTATTTTCATTCTCGCTGACGTTGTAGCGCAGGAGTTTGGAATAATTCATTGGATTATCGCTGGCGCGGTGCAGTGACGAGCCGTCCGCCTGCTCAAATAATTTGCCTTGCTGTTGATAGGCGTTATTGAGCGACTGCTGGTAGTTATACATGAAGTGCATACTGCCTATTCTTACACCCATAAAAAAATCTCCTTTCAGTCGATGTTAGCTGTTAGCTTCTAGCTTTTAGCTGTTAGTAACTTGCTAAAAACTACCAGCTACCAGCTAATAGCTAATTATCTGCCGACAACGCCGGTCGAGTTAACGAGACGATCCAAGCATTCGTCCATAGCACTCAAGCAACGCGAACACGACGCAAAGCCCTTTTGGAATTTAATCATGTTGGTAAGTTCCTCGTTCCAATCAACGCCCGCCATTGAATCGCGCCAATTTGTTATCTGCGTCATGACGGCTTGCAGTCCCTCGTAATTCACGTCGGTTGAATAGGCGTCAATGCCCAAAGTCGACATGGATTTTTGATAATAGGCGTTAATGCTTAGCGTAGTCGTCGGCGTCGAATAAACATAATCGGACGTTATAACATTTCCTTCCGTATCGATAGGATTGCCGTCCAAATCGCGCAGAATCAAATTTTTAGAAACAAGCGCATTAGCCTTGCCGTCGCTGATAATTGTTTCCTGCGAAATGTTGAAAAGCTCACTAAGATAAACGGCGTTGGTGCCGTCGGCTGTACGGTCGCCCCACTCTTTGTGCAGATATTTGCGGTTGATTGTCATAGTGTCATCTTGTTTTTCTGAAACGTCGTAGCTTGTCGCCGCCGCAACATAACGGTCGCCGCGAGTTTCTGCAAACTTTGAATTGACTTCCAACGCCTCAATAATCCGCACGCCGCTTAAAAGATTTTTGGTATCGTCGGTTTCGTCGGGGTCGTACTTGTAGAGATAATTTTTATTAAACTCGGCGTCGTAGCGATATTCGTAATCAATATTTTCTTTACCAAAGAAATTAATCGTGTCGGGAACTTTAATTACAATATCGTCGCCGCTCCTGTAAACTGTATCGTTATTAAGCTTAGTAACTTCTTCTGTGCCAAAATAATATACGCCGTCCGTTAACGTAACAGTAGCCGCCTCGTCATCAGTTAAATATGTCCCGTCTTCTTTAACGTATTCAACAGCCGTCAAAGTTTTGCCGGTAACATCAAAATCATCGCCGTTTTCGTCGACAAATTTATAATGCCCGTCGAAATCCCAACCTTGCTTGTGCTGGTCGTTAAAAGCCGTCAACATATAGCTTGCAATGTCAGCCATTCTGTCGATATAAGCTTTATCTTCGGCAATGGAGTCGAGACGCGCCTTTAAGATACCGTTTTGCGGCAGAAAGACGATATTACTTTCC
>CAMJKR010000289.1 GCA_946406415.1 uncultured Selenomonadales bacterium
TATTCCAATTATAGGCGTCGAGGTCTGTGACAAATTCGGCGTCGATTTTTTTTGCCTTGCGAACAATAGCGCGCAATTCAGGCAGGATACGCGAAATTAATTCCGTCTTCCAACGCAAAAGTGCACCGTCACGAAAAGCGTTAATAATCCTCTCTTGCAACGCGCCGCCGCTCGAAATAATTTTAACTTTGTCGGGATATTTATTTAAAGCCTCCATGTTTTCCCAGACAGTAGCGGGCGGCTTGCCAAAAAGTTTATCACGCTCTTCTTGCGTGAAGTCCTCGAAGACGTCCTGTTCACTACGATAGGCGCGGTCTTTCTCCAAATAAAATCCCTCTTGCCCTGCGTCTTTGGAAAGTTCCGCTAAAAGTTCGGGGGTCTTATGAGTTATCGTTGCTTTCACGCCGTCCAAAATTGCCGAATAGCACGCCGCCAATACCAAATAAATATTCGTGTAAGGATTGCAGCCGCGCAGTTCAAAGCGGGTCGCCATAGGATTTTTCAAGTCGCGAATCAAGCTAACTAAAATTGTCCGGTTGCGTGCGGGGATTTTCGGCGTGTTGCCCAGCGACGTTACGATACAAACCGGAGCTTCAAAGCCAGGCTTTAATCTGTTCAGCGAATCATTGGTTGCACTTACGAACGGATTGATGACCTCGTAATTTTTCAGCAAGCCCATTAACGCGCCATAACCAACCGCGCTCATATAATCTTTAGCGGGATTTTTCGCGGCAAATAAATTGTGCAACTTGCCGTCCGCTGTAATTGCCGCAAGTCCAATGTGAGTGTGTTCGCCGTTGCCGGCAAGCCCAATCATCGGCTTTGCTTTAAAGGTGACTTCCAAACCATTGGCGCGGAAAATTTCTTTAACGACAGTCCGAACGACAATTTCATTATCAGCGGCTTGAACTGCGTCCGCAAATCGCCAATCAATTTCCAGCTGTTCGCAGACGTGTGTTAAATGCCCCGATTCGTCAATTTGCGCCTTAAGCCCGCCAACTTCTTTATGTCCCATTTCGACTTGCAAGCCGTATTTGTCCAGCTCAATTATCGATTGCTCCAACGCGCAACGAACCGCGCCATGTGTCCGTTCCCAATATTGCTCCTGCAAAACTTGCGCCGCGCTCATTTCCTCGACTGAGGCAAGCGGCGTCTTAACCCAAAACTCAAGCTCCGTTGCCGACGTAAAAACGAGGTCAATAATTTCCTTGCCGCTAACGTCTAAGCCGTCAATGTCGGGGTGCGCGTGGAATAAATTTACCAATTCGCGCTTAACATTAATCAAAGTATCAGTCAAAACTGCGCGGCTGTCGACACGTTTACCCTCGTGAATCAAAAATCCGGGAATTCTCAGCGTGCCGACGGGGTGATTAGTTACGTTGTCATAGTGTTCAAAATTATAATCGACGAACCAATTAACCGACGGGTCAACGGGCATATCGACTTTTGCGTTGTTAAGCGTGGCGATACCGGGCAACACGACGCTTGAGCCGTCAGTCTGCACCGCCGTGCCCGCGTAGAATTCGTCAATGTCCTTGATAAAAATGCGCACGGGAATTTTTTCGTCGGTGTCGTTGCCGGCTAAGTCAATGCCCACCAGCGACACGAATTTAATTTCGGGGTGTTCGCGCAGTTGCCGAATAATTTCTTCCTTAGGAGTGTTCGCTTTGATTGTGTAGAGTAAATCTGCCATAATTCCACCTCCATGATTTACGGCACAATTTACCATAAAAAAATTTCCGCGTCGATAGCGGAAGTAAAAGTACACAGTATTATTCAAAAAAATTTAGCCGTAAATATTTTCAGAGCAATTTTTCAATATCCTTAGCAATGGAAGCGGGCGTCGTCGTCGGCTCAAATCTGGCAACAACATTTCCCTCACGGTCAATTAAGAATTTTGTAAAGTTCCACTTAATGCCGTCGCCTTCCAAATATTCAGGGAAATTCTTTTGCAGAGCGTCAAGAAGTTTTGGTCCGACGGGGTGATTCATATCGAAGCCCTCGAATTTTTTCTGCGCCGTCAAATATTTAAACAGCGGTTGAGCCGTTTCGCCGCGAACGTCGCCCTTTGCAAAAATAGGGAAGGTCACGCCGTAATTGAGCTTGCAGAACTGTTGAACTTCGTCGTTGGTTCCAGGCTCTTGACCGGCGAATTGGTTGCACGGGAAGCCCAGAATTTCCAAGCCTTTATCCTTGTAATCGTCGTAGAGTTTCTGCAGTTCGGCGAACTGTGGAGTAAAACCGCATTTGCTCGCCGTGTTGACGATAAGCAAAACTTTGCCCTTGTAATCAGCAAGCGATTTATCTTCGCCTTTTTTGGTCTTAACTGTGAAGTCGTAAATACTCATAAATTTTCCTCCTAATTAAGCACTTGCAAGCAATTCATCAATCTTGCGCTTGTCGAAGCCCACAACGTAATTAACGCCGTCAATCGTCGTGACAGGAACCGCCAAGTCGCCCGAAATTTTTTGGCACTCCTTAGCTGCCTCTTCGCTCTCTTCAATGTCGCGCGTTTCGTATTCGACTCCACGAGCTTCGAGATATTTCTTCACTTTGGAGCACCAAGGACATCCCTCGAACGAATAAACTTTAACCATAAAAATTCCTCCTTACAAACACAGCAATTTATCAAGTTTCTCTTTGTCGTAATCAATAACAAAAGTCTCGTTGTCAATCGTCGTGACGGGAACCGCCCAATCCATACCGGTAAGCTTTTGGCAAGCCTCGCGGGCGGCAGGGTCTTTCTCAATGTCCAATTCCTCAAACTCAACGTCTTTAGATTTAAGATAACGCTTGACTTTGGCGCAATATGGGCAGCTTTGAATTGTGTAGACTTTGACCAATTTATTTCGCCTCTTTAAGTTTTGCCAAATATTTTTCTGCTAACAATGCCGCAGTCGTACCGTCGCTTGCCGCCGTTGTCAGTTGCCGAATTTGTTTTTCGCGAACGTCGCCAGCCGCAAATACTCCGGCAATTTCCGTTTTGCAATCCTCGCCGGCGGGAATTCTGCCACTTGTCGTCAAGTTCAGCTCGTCTTTAAAAAGGCTAGTATTGGGTTCGACGCCGATATTGACAAAAATTCCGTCGATTGCAAGCGTTTTAGTTTCGCCGGATTTTTTATCGAAAACTTCGACTTCCTCAAGGCGTTTATCGCCGCGCAGGGCTTTTATCTCCGTCTGCAACATAATTATAACTTTGTCATTAGCGCGAAGACGTTTTTGCGAAACTTCATCTGCTCTGAACTCCGAGCGGTGAATCAGATATAGTTTCTTAGCGTACTTAGTCAAAAAGTTCGCCGCATCGACAGCCGCATTGCCGCCGCCCATTACCGCGATAATTTTGCCGTCGTAAGCATGACCGTCGCATAATTCGCAGTAGTGAACTCCACGCCCTGCAAATTTTTTCTCTTCAGGCAATGGAAGTTTACGGCGATTCATGCCACTAGCGATTATCACAACGTCAGCCTCATAAATTTTTTCCTGCGTCTCGATAATTTTAGGCGTCGTCTTCAACGTGACTTTTTCAATCTCGTCGAACTCATCAATTACCGCGCCAAAATTTTCCGCCTGTTGCTGAACCGTCGCAATTAAATCGCCGCCGTTAACGCTAACGAAACCGGGATAATTTTCGATAGCGACTGCATTGGCGATTTGTCCACCGATAATTCCATTTTCCAAAACCAAAGTATCTAAATTCATG
>CAMJKR010000290.1 GCA_946406415.1 uncultured Selenomonadales bacterium
TTCTTTCGATACGGTCCAGCTGGCCGAAGGGAACATTAGTTTGTTTTCCATTGAAACATACACTTTGCCATCTTTCGTTTCCACTTTCAATCCTTTGTCAGCAAAACCCGTTAGTGCTTTTGTTACCGAATTGCGCACGGCTTATGAGGGCGACTCGGCAGGGCGTGCACTTGTGCTTAGTTCAATGGACTTGACCGACGAAAAAATTTTGACAATCCTAAACGAAACTGTAGAGAAAAAAATTAGCAATGCGGAGAAAGTTCTAAACACGACGGGCGCACTTGTCGACAGCGAAACGGCTACTGAGGCTGACGAAATGATTAAAATGTTCGGCAGCTTCGTTACGTCAGCGGCGGGCAATCTCAACACTAAAAAATTTTTCGACGACTTGTTGAAACTTTTCCTGCAAAAATTTGATACGGCGAATTTTGTTAAAACGTGGCTTGATGTTAATGTTAAGGGCGAAACTGACCCGAAAATTTTAGAAAAACTGCGTAGGCAACAGGCGGCTAATCCGAACACCCCGCGCGTCGTTGAGGTTGAACGCAAGCCGGTTATTTGGAAAGAGGCTGTTGATTATCTCGTTGACGCCAAGATTGACGAATTCATTAAAGATACCAAGCTCCAAAAAAGTTTCGACAAGTTGATAAAAGATTTTATCGAAAACTTGTTGGACGAATATCGCGGGCAAATTCCTACGATGATTCGCGAAAGGCTCGACAAGTTCAGCGACGACGAATTGACGGAATTTGTAGAAAGTCACGTTGCAGACGATTTGCAGATGATTCGTATCAACGGCTCGATTTGCGGCGGGCTGGTCGGTATGTTCTTGTTTATCGTTTCACAGATTATTGAACGCATTGCGCAAGGAGGTTGACGTTTTGAACAGGTGGAACACGGCAGATACAACTTTACTTTGCGCCGCGTTATTTTTCCTAATGGCGGTCGGATTTAAAATTACATTTCCCGGCAGTGTCTTCGCAGAGGGCTTTTTATTCGTGACGGAGGCGGCACTCGTCGGCGGAATAGCGGACTGGTTTGCAGTGACTGCGCTTTTCAAAAAGCCGTTGGGATTTTCATTTCATACGGCAATTTTACCGCGTCGCAGAAAAGATTTTGTTAAAGCTTCCGTCGTAATGGTTCAGCAAGAATTTTTTTCGCGTCGCACAATTTTTAAAAAGCTCGGCGACTTTAAACTTATGCCGCGTATCGTCGACTACCTCGCTCGCAAAGAAACTCGCCAAATGGTTGCTGACGAATTGTTTAAAGTCGTGAAAAAATATGTTGCCGCGCAGAATAAAGAGACGCGCTCCAAGACGATTGCTAATGAATTGCGCCGAATTTTACGCGACATTCCCGCGCAAGGTTTGATTGATGATTTTGGCTCGCACATAAAACGCAACGACAAAGACCGCGAAATTTTTATCGGTATAGTCAAAGCAATGAGACGCACCGCCGCTAAGCCTGAAACTTGCGATAAGCTCCAATCGATTTTGGAAGAATACGCCAACGAGAAGACTAAAAATATGGGCGGCTTTTCGATTTTAATGGCGGGGCTTGCGCAAATGTTAGACTTGGTGAATTTTGAGGAGGCGGCGCGGATTATGCAAGTTCAGTTGCTAAAACTCCTCGACGAACTCGCCGGCAATACGCAACTACACCGCCGCACGCTTAACGAATGTCGCTTAAAAATTTCAGAGCTAAGTGACACGCCCGAATTTAAAGATTTAGTCGAACGAATTCAAATAGACGCGGCGACGGCACTGCCATTGGAAGAGGCGATTGAACTCGCGCTGATTCATTTGGAAAATCAGTTGCGTGCTCCCGATGCCAAAAATCTCGGCGGGCTGATAATGAAACTTTTCAACAACGAGTACGATAAACTTTTACAGCTACTGCGCGAAGACACCGCCGCTAAAGTTGCCTTTGAAAAATTTATCGACGAGTTGACTGCGCGGGCGGCTCTGCACGCTCAACCGCTGGTCGGAGTCGTCGCAAAATCCGCGCTCGATAAATTAACGGAAGAACAGCTCAACAATTTAGTTTACGACAAGGCGGAGCAAGATTTTATTTGGATACGGCTAAACGGCTCAATCGTCGGCTCAGTCGTCGGACTTGCAATTTTTATTCTAATTAAGGCGGCGGGGTTAAGCATATGAGGATAGCGTTCTTTGATTCCGGCATGGGCGGGTTGAGCGTCTTACATCACGCGATGAAAATTTTGCCGCAAGAAGAATTTATATTTTATGCAGACGAGGACAACGTACCCTACGGCACAAAATCGCCCAAAGAAGTTTTAGCTTGCGTCGACGCGGCGTTTAGATTTTTAATCGCGCAGAAAGTCGGAGCAATCGTCGTGGCGTGCAATACGGCAACTTCAGTGGCAGTTAAAATCATGCGTGAAAAATATTCGTTGCCGATAATTGGAATGGAGCCTGCGCTTAAAGTGGCGTTGGACACGTTCCCTAACAGAAAAGTTTTAGTGACGGCGACAGCGATAACAATCACGGGCGAAAAAATTCGTCGGCTGATAAAAAATCTTCACGCGGAAAATTTAGCGGAGCTTAAAGCTTTATCGCAACTGGTGGAATTTGCGGAGCGGCAGGAATTCAATTCGGCGGCGGTTGAAAAATATCTGCGCGGCGAATTGGCAACTTACGACTGGAAAAAATTTTCGTCGCTGGTTTTGGGTTGCACTCACTTTAATTATTTTAAGGACACGTTGAGAAAAATTTTGCCGCCGCATGTAAAAATTTTGGACGGCAACGCGGGCACGATTAACGAACTCATCAGACGAACAAATTTAAGCCCTTCTCTAATCACTAACCACCAATCACTAACCACTTACTATTCGGGACGGCGTGTAACTGATTCGGCAGAACTTACACGACTGGAAAAATTTTTACAGCGGCTCGACAAAATGGAGGCGATTGAATGAAAATTTACAGAGGAGCAATTTTCGACATGGACGGGACTTTGGTTGACACGCTCGCCGATTTATACGATAGCGTCAATGAAATGCTCGCCCATTACAACCTGCCGCTCCGCACGCTCGATGAGGTTCGGCAATTCGTCGGCAACGGCGCAAGGCAACTTATGATTCGGAGCCTGCCTGCCGATTGCGACTTCCTAGACGAGGCTTTGAGCTTATACAACGACTGCTACGCCCGCAACTGTCTGAAGAAGGTTAAGCCTTACGCCGGGATTATGGACTTGCTGACGACGCTTGAGGCTAAAGAAATTCCGCTGGGCATTTGCACGAATAAGCAACACTTCGCGGCGATCGAGATTGCCGATAAAATTCTTGCGCCAATAAAGTTCCCTTACGTCAGCGGCGATGAACCAGGTCAGCCCCGCAAGCCTAATCCGACCCGCGCCCTTGCCTGTGCTGAAAAATTTTCCGTGACGGCGCAGGACGTTGCTTATTTCGGCGATACAGCTGTTGATATGCAGACGGCACTTAACGCGGGCTTTCTTGCCGTCGGCGTGACGTGGGGATTTCGTCCGCGTTCGGAACTTGTCGACAGTGGCGCACAAATCATCATCGACCACCCACTAGAAATCTTAGAACGGATTGACTTCATATGAACGACTTCGACGAGCAACTAAGGAAACTGATTCTGCGGGAGCGGCACAACTTCGCGGGTTCGTCGTCGCGGGCGATTGTCGAGCTGGTTAATCTGCT
>CAMJKR010000291.1 GCA_946406415.1 uncultured Selenomonadales bacterium
CCAGCTCACGTCGAATAAAACTTCCGGAGCAAAGAACGGCAACCAATTTTTATCGTCAATCAATGCAAACGTCGACAAGCCGCCGATAAACATTCCAACGCCCGTCAAAAAGTACGGGTCTATTTTTTTTGCAAATAAATGCTTAGGAAATATCGCGCTGAAAGCAAATGCCGCGCCGCTTGCTAAACTCCATACGACGCAACCGAGCGGCACGAGTAATTTTGTCGGATTGCCGCCCGTCACCAATAAAAATACGCCGCTCATCGCCAAAATCACCGCGATAACTTCTCCGCGCTTTGGAAATTTTTTGTGGTAAAATGATTCCCATATGACGACCATCGCTGGACATGCATAACAAATTACAGTTGTCGCCGCCGCCCCGCCGATTGATATTGCTTGAAAGTACGTAAACTGCATGAACATCACGCCGATTATCCCATAAATTATCACGTCAAGCCAAAGCCGCCAATGACGATTTAAAATTCCCAACGTCAACCAAAAATTTTTCCGTCGCGTCGAAAACAATATTAGAATCGCGCCCGCTAAACACATGCGGATATTCGTCAGCTCCATTGCGGATTTTTCAGAGTGCAGGAAAAAATCTTGCACCGCGACGCCCGAACTTGCCCAAAATATTCCCGCCATGCCCACGACGATTAACGCCAAACTTCTTTTCAAAATTGCCACCTACTTTATAAATTGCGGCTTTAAAATTAACGTCACGAAATAAATTATCGCTGCGAATACTACGATTGTTGCGCCCGCCGCCGAATTTATTTCATATGCCAAGAGTAATCCGACTAAGCCCGAAGTCAGCGCAATCAGTACGCTCAATACATGATAACTTTTAACAGAGTTCGTCACGTTACGCGCCGCCGCACCCGGCAAAACTAATAGCGCGTTGATTATTAAAATGCCGACCCATTGAATACTTAACGCCACGACGATTGCCAACAACACCGCAAATATTGATTCAACCGCTTGAGTTCTTATCCCGCGACTTCGCGCTAAAGTTTGATTCACCGAAATTATCAGCAACCGATTGAAAAGTATCGCCCAACTCACTAACACGATTAAAAATACTATTAGTAATCCCGTTAAGTCGCTTTTGGTTATACTAAGCAAGTCGCCGATTAAAAATCTTGAAAACTTATTGAATTGTCCGCCCGCCGACATTATCATTAATCCAAGTGCTATTGCCGTTGAGCTGAAGACGCCTATGACTGTATCCGCGCCTGCATGTGATTTGTTTTTTATGTAAGTTATCAACAGCGCGAAAATTATCGAAAAGCCAAGCAAGCCGACCATTTCCGAGCCGACGCCTAATAACGCGCCAATCGCTATGCCCGTGAACGCGCCATGCCCTAACGAATCAGAGAAAAACGCCATGCGATTCGATACAACCATTGTCGACAGCAAACCGAAAAGCGGCGTCACTAACAGCACTGCAGTTAAGGCGTTGCGCATGAATTCATATTCAAACAATTTCATCACCAGGCGCGATTGTATCAGCTTTGAAAATCTTTGCAAGTTAAGGAGGAAGTCATGAAAAAAATTTTACTCGTCGCTGTTGTGCTGATAGTTTTATTTCTGATAACCGCTCAACCGAAAATTTTTATCGGAACGCAAAATCAAATCGTCGCCGTCGTCAATGCAGAGGAAAATCTTCAACTCACGATAAGTTTTATTCACTCCGTACAGAAAACGCCCGTCATTGAGGAATTGGAATATCGCAACGGCGAATTCGTCTTGATTCGCACGAAATATAAATCTCAAGGCGTCGGACTTCCCTTTGACGTGGCGGACGGAAAATTTTATCGTTACGGCGATTGGTTTATAATGGACAACATGAACCGCAAATTTAAATCGTTAGAATTGCGGACGGGCAAGGGCACTCAACTTACAATCAGCTTGAACGGTAAAACTTATGAGCTTTATAAAAAATTCCCCATTGGCACGAAAATATTTGTCAGGAACTTTTGAGCGCGTGTAAGCGAAAAAAAATTTTTAGTTTTCAGTAAAAAATCCTTGTGCAAAAAAATTTTTTATGCTATTATCCCATATAAGAATTTGTGCGGATTTTTCTGTTCACGGAAGAGAAAGGGTGAAACAAAATGGCTATGACAGTGGGCGGCGTAAATTCTTCAGTTAATATGTACAATAGCATTAATCGTGCTACGCAGAGAACTGTCGATAAAATATCTAGCGGTTCAAATCATCCGACCGCGTCAACGGGTGCCTCTGAATACGCTATAGCCGCAAAACTTGCAAACAACATCGGCGCAACTTCGCAATCGATTAGGAACACGCAGAATATTAGTTCGGCGATTAAGGTTTCCGAAGGCGCGACGATAAATACTATTGACGCATTGAAGACGATTAGAGAACACCTTGTCAACGCGGCTAACGACTCGAACGCTTCGCTTGACCGCCAAGCTATTCAAAAAAATGTCAATCAAATTATCGCACAAATCGACGCGAATGCTTATGTTCAATACAACGGCATGAATATGCTTGACGGCTCGCGCAATGGCATGGTTTTGGCGGGCATTGACGGCTACGAAAACTTCCAAGCTGGCGATTTACGTGCGGCGTCTTTGGGATTGACCGACGAACAGGGTAATGTTAAGCTCGACGTGTCGACGGCTGACGCGGCAAAGAGTTCTTTAAAACTTGTTGACGCTGCCGAAACAAAAATCGGAGATATTCTCGACAGTATGCACGTATTGGGCGATTATGTTGTTGATGGGTTTACCTTTGAAACGTTCGACGTGGCAGTGGACGAGGCGACGACTCAAGGCGCACAACTTCAGCGGCTTGAATTCCAAGCGGCAAATTATGCGACAATGGAAGAAAATCAAATGAATTTTGCCTCGAACATTGGCGACGCCGATATTGCCGCGCAGGTTGTACAGTTGCGCAGTCAACAAGTTCAAGAACAATTTGCACTTTTCGGAATGAAAATGTTCAATCAAAATCGCGCGAGTATTTCAGCCTTGTTACCTTGATATTGAAAACACGAACGCGGCGATTGGCTTAAAATTTTAAGCGGCAAATCGCGACCGCTGTTTGCTACTTTTTAAAAGTAGGCGGGCATAGTTCATCGGTAGAATGAGAGCTTCCCAAGCTTTAGAGGTGGGTTCGATTCCCATTGCCCGCTCCAAAAGAAATTTCAGAGGCACGCCTGTTGGTGTGTCTCTTTGCATTATGCGAGGCTTGCTTTTTTTGTAAAGCGTGATATAATTCCCGCGTATCGATTTAGGAAAGTTCTAAGTCGGACAAGAAGAATTTTTTGGTTTGTAAGGAGATTTTTTTAATGGCTTTTGAAGACAAAACACTCGTGTGTAAGGACTGCGGAAAAGAATTCATCTTCAGCGCGGGCGAACAGGAATTCTATCAGGAACGCGGTTTTGAGAACGAACCCGTACGTTGCCGCGACTGCCGCGACAAACGCAAACGCAATCGCGACGGCGGCGAACACCGGCAAATGTTTACCGTAACCTGCGCGGATTGCGGTAAGGAAACAGAGGTTCCGTTCGAGCCCAAAAACGACCGCCCCATTTATTGTCGCGATTGTTTCAGCAAGCATCGTCCTGCGCGGCGCGCTCAATTCCAATAAAAATCATGCTAACGACACTTTTTAGCCCGATAAATCTTCGGGCTTTAT
>CAMJKR010000292.1 GCA_946406415.1 uncultured Selenomonadales bacterium
ATGGGCGCGAGTATCGGAGCAACGCACGGTTTTAATAAAATGCTTGGAGCGCAGAGCGAGGGAAAAACTGTTGCAGTTATCGGCGATTCGACTTTTATGCATTCGGGCATGACGGGCTTAGCCAACGTCGCTTATAATCAATCGAACTCGACCGTTATAATTTTGGACAATTCAATTACGGGCATGACGGGACATCAACAAAATCCGTCGACGGGCTTAAACATAAAGGGCGACCCCGCCGGCAAGATTGACTTAGAGGCGTTGTGCCGTGCAATGGGGATTAATCGCGTGCGTGTCGTCGATCCGTACAATCTCAAGGAATGCGATGCCGTGATTAAAGAAGAACTTGCCGCGCAGGAACCGAGCGTTATCATTTCGCGTAGACCTTGCGCCCTGCTTAAAACTGTCAAGCATAAACCGCCGCTTCACGTCGACAAAGATAAATGTATTGGTTGCAAATCGTGCATGAAAATTGGTTGCCCCGCTATCAGCATGAAAGACGGCAAAGCTGTTGTCGACCAAACTCAATGCGTCGGTTGCGAGGTTTGCAGTCAACTTTGTCCTAAAAAAGCGTTTGCAAGGGAGGCGTGAGCTTTGGAGACTAAAAATATTATAATCGTTGGTGTCGGCGGGCAAGGCTCGTTGCTTGCCAGTAAAATTTTGGGGCATTTGCTTTTAAACGAGGGTTTTGACGTAAAAGTTTCGGAAGTGCACGGCATGAGCCAGCGCGGCGGTTCCGTTATAACTTACGTTCGTTTTGGCGATAAAGTTTATTCGCCCGTCGTCGACAAAGGACAAGCGGATTTTATCGTTTCGTTTGAAATTTTGGAGACGGCGCGTTGGTTGAGCTATCTTAAAGCGGGTGGGCAAATCGTCACGAACACGCAACAGATTGACCCCATGCCAGTTATCACGGGTGCGGCGGCATATCCTGCTAATCTCGTCGAAAAAATTCGCGCGCAAGGAATTAAAATCGACGCAATGGACTGTTTAACGTTGGCAAGGCAAGCCGGCTCGCAAAAGGCGGTTAATATCGTTCTGCTCGGTCGGCTGTCGCATTACTTTGACATATCGGAAACGGCGTGGCAGAATTCTTTAAAAGCCAATGTGCCGCAAAAATTTTTGGAGATAAATCAACGGGCTTTTGAGCTTGGGAAAAATTTCTCGGCGTAATTCTTGCAAAAAAATATTGTGTAGATTATAATTTCCATGTTAGATACGGATCGCCGTCCACATGATCTGACTAGGACAACGCAAAAAAAAGACAGTTGCAACGATTTTCTCTAAAAAACCGCGTAAGCTGTCCACAATAATCACCGCCTTTCCGTTTACAGAGGGTTAACGGGACGAAAATATTTTACAATTTGTTTGAAGGGAAAGCGTGACGTGCGAAAAAAATTTTAATTCTGCCGCTAGGCAGGATTTTTTTTGTCAATGAAAAATTTATTAGCGTCGAAAAAATTTTCGGCAGTATGTTTGAAAGAGGTAGTATGTATGGCAAATTATTTTCAAGAGGAAATCGAATGCATGCCGATTGAAAAGATAAAGGCGTTGCAAGATGAGCTGTTGCCTAAGCAGGTGCGCTACGTGTGGGATAACGTCCCCTACTATCGCCAGAAAATGCAGGAAAAAGGCGTCACACCCGACGACATTAAATCGGCGGCGGATTTGTACAAGTTGCCGTTCCTGTCCAAAGCGGATTTAAAAGCGGCGTATCCTTATGGCTTATTGGCTGTTCCGTTGAAAGATTGCGTGCGGATTCAATCGACATCGGGCACGACAGGCAAGCGCGTCGTTGCCTTCTACACGCAGGGCGACCTCGATATTTGGGAAACTTGTTGTGCGCGGGCAATCTGCGCGGCGGGCGGCACTAATGAGGACGTCTGCCAAGTTTCTTATGGCTACGGATTGTTTACGGGCGGTCCCGGTCTTGACGGCGGCTCTCACAAAGTCGGTTGCTTAACAATCCCGACAAGTTCCGGCAACACCGAGCGGCAGATTATGTTTATTATGGACTTGAGCGCGACAATTCTTTGTTGCACGCCGAGTTATGCGGCTTATATCGGCGAGACGCTTAGGGAAATGGGTTATAAGCCTGAAGACATTCCGCTCAAAATTGGTATCTTCGGCGCGGAGGCGTGGTCGGAAGAAATGCGCCGCGACATTGAAAAAACTTTGGGCATTAAGGCTTACGACATTTACGGCTTGACGGAGATTAGCGGTCCGGGCGTCGCGTTTGAGTGTTCTGAACAACGCGGTATGCACATTCAAGAAGACCACTTTATAGCCGAGATTATCGACCCTGATACCGGCGAAGTTTTACCGGAGGGCACGCAGGGCGAATTGGTTTTCACGTCTCTGGATAAAAAAGCTTTCCCGTTGATTCGCTACCGCACACGCGACATTTGCACACTTACCCGCGAAAAATGTTCTTGCGGCAGGACGCATATTCGCATGAGCAAACCTAAAGGACGTTCGGACGACATGTTGATTATTCGCGGCGTCAACGTCTTCCCAAGCCAGATTGAAACGGTTCTTATGAACAACGGCTACGCGGCGAATTATCAAATTATCGTCGGACGCGTCAACAACACTGATACGTTCGAGGTTAAAGTCGAAATGACGCCCGATATGTTTACCGATAATCTCGGTGAAGTGCAAACGCGGCGCAAAGTTTTGGAGGACGGTTTGCGCTCTATGCTCGGCATTAAAGCTAAGGTTACACTCGTCGCGCCCAAATCTATTACGCGCAGTGAGGGCAAAGCCGTTCGCGTCATCGACACCAGAAAAATTTAGTGGCTAGTGGTTAGTAGTTAGTGGCTAGAATTCTAATCGCTAATCACTAACAACTAATCACTGCACGACTGAAAGGAGTGCGCATTATGAGCGTCAATCAAGTTTCGGTTTTCCTCGAAAATAAACCTGGCACTTTGAATAAATTGACTGAAGTTCTTGCCGTCAACAAAGTTAATATTCGCGCCTTGAGCTTGGCGGAGACTAGTGAGTTCGGAATTGTCCGCATGTTAGTTAACGACGTGTTCGAGGCGACTAACGTCCTCAAGGAAAATAATTTCGTCGCGACTTTAACGCCCGTGCTTGCCTATGCTATTGCCGACAAGGCGGGCGACCTCAACGAGCTTTTGAAAAAATTCAGTGAGGCGCAAGTCAATATCGAATACATGTACGCTTTTGCTGGCAGGGAACGCGCCTATATGATTTTCCGCGTCAACGACACCAAAAAAGCGGAATCTATCCTCAACAGCAAAGGCTTGAAATCTTTGACGCAAGAAGAAATTTCTGCCGTATAAAATTTTACAGTTAATATCGTCCGCGGGCGGTTAGTTCGTTCGCGGATATTTTTTTGGAGGTGAAGCTTTGGACAAATACAGACTCAAAATCGACAACGAGGAAAATTTCTTCCAACTTTTTGCCGACGCGAATTTAAATTTTAATGACTGCACTTTGCAAGATGTTATCGTTACGCCGGCAGAAAATCTTTGGGAAATAAATATCGTCACAACTAAAGACGTTGACGAAAAAATTTTCCGCGCCGCCGAAGATTTTTTGCAACGCCGCTATCATGTGAGCGTTGAGATTAGTAGCAAGCCCACTGTCGGAGATGAAGTTCCTCCTGCAGAAAATAAATCGGCGCAAAAAACAAAAC
>CAMJKR010000293.1 GCA_946406415.1 uncultured Selenomonadales bacterium
TTTGCCAAGATATTCGCGCCAATAACGGTCGAATGCTTAATGCGAAATATTTTTCCGAAAGACCATATTGCGCTGGCGCGACGCCGTACAAATTTAGCACGGCTAATTATTTGAGACTGATTTCATCAGACAACGAAATAATTCAAAAAGGAAATCCGCGCTGGTTTTCTGCTACTGAAATAAAAAGTAACGAGTGGTCGCTTAAAGAAAATGCTATGCCGGTTTTACTTGAAGTATGGACAAAAGACTCCGACCACCAATGTTCCCTGACCGAATTTTATAATGCTTCGGATGTTTTGGGGAAAGAAAGCTTTCAGCATAAAAATCAATCGTTGGAAACGGTTCTTAATTTTTTGAAAGAGCGTGGAATCCTCGAAGTTGATGATAAAATTGTTTCTCTTCAAGACGCTATCGACGCTGTAAAAAAATATGCTGAATCTCACGGCGCAAACGAGTTGACTTCTATTTTGTCCGCGCAGACTTGGCTTTTAGAAACAGGGTTACAGACAAAAATAATTTCTTTCCTGCCAGTTTTCGACGAAAATATTTTGGCAGAGATAGAAAAATCGCCCGATATTCTTTTTGAAGCGATGAGTAAGGCTAATTCTATTTTGAAAAATCTTCGCCGAAAAAAAATAAAGTCGGATACGGAAAATATTACGACCGAAGAAATTTTCCGCGACTTAAAAATCATCTATCACGGTAGCGAAGGCGAATTTCAAAACAAAAACGGCTTCGCCTATCCGAAAGAATCTATTCTAAATGGCATCTGGGCATATAATTTCCTTTTAGCTATTAAATCAGCACATGAACAAAAAATTTGGTTGGAATTCTCCTATAAAGATTATTCTCACGGAAAATTTCTAATCTCCGGTGAGGACTTTGCTTTTGATGAAGAAAAATTCTTAACGCCGTTCTTGCGTAATCGTTTGGATAAAAATCGCCAATACCTTTTGGATAATCCTCACGAACTTAAAAAATATCTTTTGACCGAAAAAGCAATGCCCGCTGAAGAACTTTTTGCTCGTATCTCCCTTGAATCAAAATTTTTTCAAGGGGTAATGGATGAATTTCAGCACGAGGAATTTTCTTATTTGGAAAATACGCTCGAAGATTAGGCAACAAAAAAGACGACTGTCACTCCTAAGTGAAGGTCGTCTTTTTTTGCGCTTTCAATTTGGGCAAATTTCTTCAATCAAGCGTGTTATCGGGAATTGCGGATATTTTTTATTCCATTCGCCAATACTCATAATATTAAGTTCATCAATCATTTTCATTGGAAAGTGATTTTGCTTTTGCAATTCAAATGGCAATCTCTTGGCTAAAAGAATTTTCCATTGATTTCTTAACGTGAGACTTCCTAATTTCGCTTCCACTATAAAGCAATAGATTTTCCGTTTACTTAATCCGCGCTCGCTGAACATGCAAAAATTCAAACTGTCGTAATATTTTCTGGCAATGATATTAAGTTTCCTATCGTCTGCGGGATTAAAATCAGGGTTAGTAGCATCTATCCGATTTGCATTCTTACATTCAACAAAAATCAACTCCTCGTCCGTTTCTGCTATGAAATCTACGTCATTTAATGGAATTCCGGCTTTGTGGAAAATGGAATTAAGTTTATCCGTCGCCCATAATGCTTCGGAAAAATCTATTTGCAAAGAAGGTGGCGTTGTCTCATTACTTTCATCGGTAAAAATTTTTTCCATGTCAATCCCCAATCTGAATTTGGTAGACATGCTCCAGCAATTCATTGAACGCGGCGGAAATATCGTTATGCTTTAGATTCTCAAAATAAGGTTGTGTCTCACATTTTACTCTTTGCGTTTTTTCCTCAAAATACAGAGAATGGAAGAGAACGCTGTCATTTTCATTTTTCGCGACATCAAAATACTTGGCAAAAATATAGTTATGCGTGCTGAGGAAAATTTGAACGCCATGCCGCGAAAGTTCCAGCAGACATTCTACGATTCTTGGCAAGAACTTCGGATTTAAATTCGCTTCCGGCTCGTCCCAAATTAAAATGCAATCCTCATCAAGGTTGTCCGTCATAAGTAATTGCCACAGCAAGCCAACCTTCTTTAATCCTTCTGCTTCCAACTCAAAGAGAATCATCTGCCCTCTATTTTTCTTTATGTAGAACTCGTCATTTTCAAAAACAACGGTGCCGTCCATCATTTCTTCTAGAATCGGCAGAATAGCAAGTGCCAATTTCGGCGGTTGCTTCACTTTCCATTGACTTGCCTTGATAACTATATCAGTCAAGGTTTTGTCGAAAGGGAAATCGCGATATTTGTTCGCCATCGCTAAAAATCCGTCTGCGTGCGTCAGCATATCTTTGACCGGAATATAGACAGCGAGAAATTTTGCGCCGTCAGGAATTTCAACAGAATATTTACCTTCACAAATCTTGTATGTGACGATTCCTTTAGAAAAAATTGAAATGGTCAGCTGTCCAATATTTTTATTGCGAAGTAAGTTGCCTTCTTGCTGATTTTCCCTAAAACATTTTAACAAATCTTCAATTTTGTTTCCCGTTTTACTCAATTCACAAGCGGCATAAAGAGCTTTGAGCAAATGAGTTTTGCCGGTGCCGTTTTCGCCGATAAAGACGTTAATGCCAGACGAAACATCAAGCTGAAAGTCTTCAAACACCGTAAAATTTTTTAAACCGATTGATTCTATGCTCATTGCAAGTTCACCTGATTCTTAAAGCTAGTTGGAGAGATTTTTTCAGTAATTCGATAGCCGAAAGAAATCTACCTGCAAAATAGTAGTATAGATAGCTCCCTATTTTTACATCTTGTTTTTCTTCACCTCTTTTGTTTTCCTCTGTACAAAAAATGCTTGCTTAACTTGCTTTTACTTTAGTTAATTCTTTTCTAAAATGCACATTGATAAAACCTCTGCAAAGAATTAAAATTTGGCGGAGGTGATTTTTATGTTGGTCGGATATGTGAGAGTATCAACCGTCGAGCAAAGCGAAGAACGCCAAATCATTGAACTTCGCGAAAAAGCCGGCGTCGAAAAGTTTTTTGTCGATAAAGTGTCCGCAAAATCTGCTCAGCGTCCCAAATTCGATGAGATGATTAATTTTCTGCGTGAGGGTGATGAGTTAATCGTCTCGGAATTTTCGCGGCTTGCTCGTTCCACTATGGATTTGCTTAATATCGTCGAAACCTTGACGAAAAAAGAAGTGAAAGTCCGCAGTCTCAAGGAACAACTCGATTCTTCCACTCCTCAAGGCAAATTTATGTTGACAATTTTTGGGGCGATAGCCGAATTTGAACGGGAACTGCTTTTGCAACGTCAGCGCGAAGGCATTAAGCTCGCTAAAGCCGCTGGCAAGTATAAAGGACGCAATGCTAAGAAATGTCCGAAGGATTTCGCTTTTTATCGGCAAGGTTATTACGAGAGGACGTACACAGTGACTTATATCGCTAAACATTACAAAGTTTCGCGTCCGACGGTCTATAAGTGGCTCCGCGGTGCGACTTGTTCAACAGTGAAAAGCTGTTGCTCTCCAAAAACAGAGGGAACTGGTAGTCCAAAGAGTGGAAAGAAGGAGTAACGCCCTGAAACGCTCTCCCTAATACTCCGACTGGCGGCGAAAGTTGTCAGAAGCTCGGTGAAGTCGGCAGACCGTAGCCCTAACATATT
>CAMJKR010000294.1 GCA_946406415.1 uncultured Selenomonadales bacterium
AAAAAGTCGGTGCGCTGGTTATTTTTATAGCGGGCGGAAATTTTCAGGACGCGGAAGACGAAATAATTTTTGACGCGCTTATAAAGTTACCGAGCAAAAATTTTGAGTTTGGTTCTTACAAAGTTGTCGAAAATTTTATCGAGGCAGTGACGCTTGACGGTCAGCCGAAAATGGACTTGAATACAATGTCGGAAGTCATAAAAGATTCTGGAGCGATTATGGGTTATGGCGAACATCAAGGTAGAAGAGCTGTCATGAAAGCCGCCGTAGCCGCCCTTGAACACGCGAAAAATTCTACAGACAATTTCAAGTTGACGAGGAAAATTTTATTCAACGTGACGGCTTCTAGGGGAAATCTTTCATTGGCGACGGCGCAGAAACTTTACAGGCTTTTTAGGCGTCACGCGCCCAAAGCAGAAATTTCATTTGGCTTTTCAATCGACGATTGGTTAGTAGACAAAGTAAAGTTTTTACTCGTCGCTTCAGTTTGACAGAGGCGGCGTATTTTTATAAAATCCTTTTCAAGGAGGGAATTTTATGGACGCTAATTTGAAAATCGTTTTAGACCAATATTTTGAGGGAGCCTCGAAACTCCAGCCGAATGTTTTTGTACCCGTGCGCGATAATCGAGTTATTGAGCCGTTGGTTGACGCTTTTTTCAGCGAAACCGAACAGAGTACGCTTATCATGAGTGATAGGCAGGATATTTTGGAGGGCGATATTCTGGTTTATCCGAAGACGCGCCAATTCTGCTATATCGACGACATTCGACACATTACCGGCAAAAATATTTATATAGTTCACTACCACACTAAATATCAGCGTAAAGCTAATATGCCTTTTGAAGCGGATTAACTTTCTTCCGCCAATAAAAAACTTCCGCAAGAATTTTTCCTGCGGGAGTTTTTTTACGGACAATTACGTTAACGTGTTATACGGTTTAGTTGAAAAAATTTTTTCGTATGTTATAATTTGCAAGGATTTTTTTTAAAATTTTGAGGTGATGTTTATGGAAAAAACAGACTTAAAGCTTATCATAGAGCACGATGCAAATTTTTTCGCAACCGGCGATGAATATATGCACAACTCTTTGAACTTAAAATTTATCCCTTGTGAGCTTACGGAAGGCGTTAGTCAGGAAGGGATAATTCTTGCCAACGCCAATCAAGATTTGTCGCAAGGTTATTCGCTCGCCAAAAATGTTTTCGAGCACGTCAAGCGCGACACGATTAAATTTGTCCTTATCGGGCTGTCACCGTATATCTTGCCGCAAAATGACGCGGAACCTTTAGTTGCTTGGGACGTCCAAACAAATGCTCCCGTTCTTGAAGAGTATATCAAACTTTGCCTCGATAACGGGACGAAACCTGTCGTTGTCGTATTACCCGTCAACCCCGTGCTCCGAAAAACTTACAACGCTGACCTCGTGAAACTCTTCCGCGACGCAATCAATCCAGTCGTAAAAAAGCATGTGTCTTCTGTATTTATTGATTTGCTTGACGTTAAGCCTAATGTTAAGTGTTTTCAAGATAATACGCATTTGAATTCGGAGGGCGCGGCGGCAGTCAGTGCTTTGCTCGGCTCGCAACTTTATTTTAAAAATATTATCTCCGCAGAAACATTTTGCGGCATGGACAACGATTATTTCAAGGTTCTGGAAAAATTTTTCCCTGACGATTACAAAAGATTGATGCATCACACATTTTGCCGTATGGCTTGTGATGACTTCAATCGCCTCTCCAAAACCATGACAAAAGACACCTGCCTTGAGTTGATGGCAAATGTTTTTTCCGAAATGACTTATAATCACCTTGCAAATTTGTCTGATATGCTTTCAAAGGACGATTACAACGATTTAGCGGATCGTATTTTCAAAATATCTGTGGAAAAAATTTGCCGCAAGGATAAGATTAAAATTGGCTTCTTTTTCGAGAATCCTTCAAAATGGTGTGGCGATGAGTTATACAACTTTTTTGCAAGCGATGAGCGTTTCGAACCGACAGTTTTTTATTTTCCGAAAGATGATATGCTTACGCGCTTAGAATTTACCATGAGCTTGGAAAGATTTAAATCGCATGGAATAAATGTCTTCGAAGTGCCGAAATCAAATTTCCCACTTACCGAACAGGACATCTTAATTCAAATGTCTCCGTATAAAAGTGTTCCGCAAAGTTTCCGTCTTATCAACCTTAAGCTGACGACTTTGTTGGCGCATATTGCTTATTCTCTTTCTATAAGCTATAGACCAGATTTTTATAACGAACCTTTCTTCCGTATTTTGTGGAAAAGGTTTTTTTCATCGAAAGTTGAACAGGAAATTGCTCAAAAATCGTCTGTGACAGGAATGCCACGCGGCATTTACAGCGGTTATCCGAGAATGGATATTTTTTTCGATAAAAATGCGGATCTTAAATTCGCTTGGAAAATGGTTCGACCTGATGCTAAGAAAATCATTTGGGCACCGCATCACAGCTTAAAAGCGGGCGGAGGCGGAACTTTCGCATGGAATTATGAATTTATTTACGAATTCGCAAAAACGCATCCTGAAACTTCTTGGGTTGTCAAGCCGCATCCTTTCTTGCTAAGTCGCGCAGTAAGCTACAAGATATTTCCATCGAGTGTTGCTTGTGAAGAGTATTTTCAAAAATGGAATGAGCTACCTAATGCTCAAGTCTATATGGGGTCCTACTATCAAGCAATTTTTGCCACCAGCGACGGCATGATTCACGACAGTGGTTCCTTCATTGCCGAATATCAATACGTCGATAAGCCTATGATTTATCTTAGATTTAGAATGGGCGGCTTCAGCGAGTTAGGGAAAGAGATTTTAGAGGCTTCGTATCGTGTTGATGGACGAGATTTTGAAGCTATTGCCGCAATGATTCAACGAATTTTTATCGAGGGTGACGATTACAAAGCCGCTGAACGCAAGAAGGTTTTTGATAAATATCTCAATTACCCGAAGTATAATGGCATGTTAGCAAGTGAATTTATTTATAAAAGCATAGTTGATGATTTGAAAGAAGTGAAGAAATGACGATAGGCTATACAACCGGCGTTTACGACCTTTTTCACATCGGACACCTCAACTTATTGAAAAACGCCAAAGGACTTTGCGACAAGCTGATTGTCGGTGTGACGGTCGACGAGCTAGTTAAGTACAAACACAAACGTGCAATAATTCCCTTCGAGGATAGGTTGGAAATTGTCCGCTCAATCAAATACGTCGATGCGGCAATCCCCCAAGATGAAATTGACAAATTCGCGGCGTGGGAAAAGCTCAAGTTTGATATTCTCTTCGTTGGAGACGATTGGTATCAGTCCGAAAGCTGGCAAGCAATGGAAGAAAAATTTAAGCGCGTGGGTGTCAAAATTGTTTACTTCCCTTACACAAAAGGGGTTAGCTCAACCGTCATAAGTCAAGCTCTAAAATTAGTACGGGAGATTGATTAATATGGTTGACAAAAATTTTTGCATGAGTTCGTTCCTCATGTATCGATATGTTTACGACGAGGCATTTGATTTCGGATTGCCGCGCAAGAACGTTGATATTACCTTTGAACGGACGCCCATTGCCGACGGCGACGAGCTGATTAATTTTTTGCGTGCGCGTGTAGAAGAGGCAACCGTCGACGGTAAGGCGGCT
>CAMJKR010000295.1 GCA_946406415.1 uncultured Selenomonadales bacterium
CTTGCGTCGTCAAGGTGTGCAATGTTCCTAAATCTAACGTGTTCAACTGTGTTATAATCCTCCTGAAAGGTGGTGAATATTATGACTGTTCGAGATGACTTAACTACTTTCAACGGCAAGCAGTTAGTTACAATCTCCATGCCGCGTGACACCTCCGCAGAAACTTACGACGTGATTTTTAACGTTATCAAGGAATTTGAAAGCAAAGTTCCCGATACTCACGTTCCTTGCGCAAATTTCGTTGTCCGCCCGTACCGCGTCGTACTCACGAAGGTTAAATATTTTTTTCCAGATATTCTAATTTTTTACGGTCAGTCTCTTGCCGACGGCGCGTTCGATTGTCCAACACATATATCAGCTAACTCTTTCGCTGTCAGCTGAACCGAAGCCAACCAAAGCGTCGTCCGATTGGTTTTTCAGTTGGCGGGCAACCTCGCACATAGCTCCTGTCAAAAGGCAAATATCTGATAGGGAAAGTTCTTTTTCATGCGATAACTCGGAAAGCAACTGCAACTGCTTTTCGATTATTTCTTTTGCCTTGTCCATTTCCTCACCTCCCGCCGCTCGCGTTGTAAAATTAGAATTCTAATAAAATTAGTGTTGATATGCAAAAAAAATTTCATTGTAATTTACGCCGAGATATTAAGTGATTTTTTTAGCTTGTTCAATAGTCGCAAGGTCGGGATTTTCTTCAATCTTGCGATAAGTCATGACGTGAATTTTTAGCAACTCTGTCATTTCGCTTTGGGTTTTATCCTTGAGGCGTCTTTCTTGCCTTAGACTTAACGTCATATGGAAGCCTCCTTAGTAAATTTTCATTGGAATTTTAATCTAATTTAATTAGATTGTCAATGCCGTATTCTAACTTTTTTTTGAGTTAGTGTTGAAAAAAATAGTGATTTGCTTTAAAATTCTTGTCGAATAAGGAGGTGTTTGTTATGGCGATAGGTGATAATATTAAAAGTCTTCGTCAACAGTATAATCTTTCGCAGGCGGAGCTTGCCAATGTTGCAGGGGTCTCTGATAAGGCAGTTTCGTCTTGGGAACAAAATAAATCCGTTCCGCGCATGGGTCCGATTCAAAGAATGGCTGATTTTTTCGGAATTCAAAAAAGCGACATTATTGAGCCGTCCGCCGCCGCCACTAACACACCAAAAGTGCGCAATGACAAAAAGGAAATGCCGCTTAATCATGATGAATCAAAATTACTTGCTGATTATCGCAATCTCAACGGCAACAACCGCCAAGCGGTAAATGTCATGATAGCGTTGTTTCTTAGTCAACAAACAGGTGATAATGGATTCGATTCAAATTTGGCGGCAATGTAAATTTTTAAGGAGGTAGTTTTATGCGTATGCCAGAACGTCCACGAAGAGACGAAGTTGACACGGCTAACGAGCGCGGATTGAATATTAAAGGTCTAATTAGTCTGCATATCGGCAGTTGTAACATTTGGTGTTGTTTTGTTTTTTATGACAAAGAATAATAAAGAATCAGAAAAGGTGGTTGTTCCTGTTGTCGCAGAAGAAAAATCTCCGCCCGTCGAAATGTCTGCAACAATAAAAAAAGAAGAGCAGACTGAACTTAAAAATTTTTATAGTAATGGTCAATTTAAGGTCGGTGTAGACATTCCTGCTGAAGAGTATTTAGCGATAGGAACAGGGTATACTAACCGCAGATTCATCTGGGAAAAATAATAGCATTATAATGAATGACAATATTGTAGAGGCTCAACGATATATATAGGCGCATGAAAGTATCTTAGAGTGTCTGGCAATTTGAAACTTTATCATGAAAAGGACGCACCTAAACTTGACACAAGTCAAAAAGTACCTGCTGGTCAATACAAAGTTGGCATTGATGTTCTCGCTGGCGAATATAAAGTAACGGCAGATGATGGCGGGTATATCGAAGTAGCTAAATCTTCGCGAGGATTAAAGAGTATTATTACTAATAAAGCTATGTATCAAGCGGGAAACATGTATAGTGGAGAATGGGCAATATTTCATGTTAAGGAGAGCGGAAGCTCAATTAGCGAATTCTAAGTGAGTATTTTAAATACCAAATCAGTACATACGGCTACTAAGCCCTCCACGACGTGGAAATAACGTGACAAGGAGTTAAATTGTGTCTGATAAAGAAAAAAGCAGAATGCCTTTTCAGGTGACAGTTAATTTTGACGTAGAGCCAATAGTCTCAAATGAAGGTGCGGGGCGTCGTCTTGCTATATCATTAAAAATGTTTAAGGATATTGTGATGAAACTGTCGGCTAAAAAAGTTTTAATTTTGGGTGACTGGCGCGGTCTCGTGGGGAATGTATTTGCAGAATGAATCAAACTTTGCACCTAAAAAATTAAAAGCATACAAGCAACGCGAGATTATACTCGTTGATTTTGGTTGTTGGTGGTGAATTTGGCGGGCGGCATTACGCTGTAGTTTTAGAAAAAAATAATAATCCGCGTTCAGGAGTGATTTTAGTTGCTCCGATAACGTCATACGATTCTGAAAAGGGTTGTCACCCTGTCAAACTTAGGTATAGGCTTTATCAATAATCACGACAAAGGCGCGGTTATCGTTATAAATCAAATGCGTTACGTGAGTAAAATGCGAATTGAAAAACCGAAAACGTCTTTAGAAAAAATTCAGTATGTGAATAAAGATAAATTTGATGAGCTTGTGAAAAGAATACAGGGGAAAATTTTACCTTGACGATAAAGTTTTTTTAGTATAAACTCTGTATAATTTCATTAGTTAATCTTACCCGCGAGGGTTCAAAATTTTATCTTACTAGAAATAGTTCAAAGGCGTTGGCTTATGCTGACGCCTTTAAAGGTTTATAGGCGGTGATAAAATGGCGCAGGTGCGAATACGCAAGCGCGGCAAAACCTTCAGTTACATATTTGAGGCAAGTAGACGGCAAGCGCAAGGTCGTAGAAAAGGGCGGCTAAAGGCGGAGGCGTATAAGGCGGGCGTCGCCGCGTATAATGACTTCCTGCACGGCAATATCGGTATAACTTCAGAATCAATTTCGCTGAAAGATTTTATGACGGCGTGGCTTGATAACGTCGTTGCGGCTAATGTCAAAATGTCGTCTATGCAAGCATATCAATCGCATTTCAAGAATCAAATAATCCCGCATTTAGGCTAAACAAAAGTACAGGAATTAACTTCTGCCATGCTTGATAAATGGTTAAGAAAACTCCTGCAAAAGGGGCTTGCACAAAAGACGTTGACGGTAATCCATGCGTTGATACATAATGCTCTGAACTACGCCGTATATCCTGCACAGCTGATTAATTCTAATCCTGCTGTCTATATCAAAGTGTCGAAGAATGCGCCTAAAAACATTGTCAAACGTCATATAATCACGCCTGAAAGATTTAAAGCCTTGCTTGAAAAATATCGTTCGGAACGCCATATTATATACCACTCCTGCTTTTGTATCATACAGGAATGCGGCTAGGTGAAGTGCTCGGCTTGTCGTGGAATGATATTGACTTCGCAAATAAAAAAATTAATTTATATCGGCAAATAATTCTTTTGAGTGGCAAGGGATATTTTTTTTCGACGCTCAAAACCGAATCAAGCAAGCGGAGTATTCTAATCGATGATTATTTACTCGGCGAATTAGCGCGTTGGCA
>CAMJKR010000296.1 GCA_946406415.1 uncultured Selenomonadales bacterium
CCACGATCTTTTGACTTACAGTTATACAGACTTCAATGGACTTTTTAGAAGAATTTCTATAATGATTGTCTCTGCAATGTCGATTGTGACGTTATTGCTTGCCTCTGTCGAAAAAAATATTCCGCTGTTGACTAAAGCGGGCAAAAATTCATTAGCGATTTATCTTTTGGACAGACCATTTACGATTTTATTCTCGGAAAAATTTTCTGCGTCGGAATTTCAAATTTTAGCGGCGATTATCGCTACATTTTTAATAACTTTAGTATTTGGCTCTGATAAATTCAGTACTTTGCTTAAAAAATTCCTAAGCAGCATTGTCGAATCGCTTACGAGTATAAAAGGCATTGTATTTCGATTGAGTTTCTTGTCGCTAGTGCTTTTCGTTATGTTTTTGCCAATATTTTTACAAATGTTGAGTTTTGGGCCTTAAAGTAAAATTTTTCGCGTTATAGATGTTGAAATTGCTGCCAGATTTGATAATTCATTTAAAATTTTATTCTGCGGCGATTTAATTTTGCTTGAAGACCAAGTTAAGCGCGGTTTTAACGGCACTGGTTACGATTTCGAGGAAGATTTCGCAAATATTTACAGAGAATATAACGGCGATGCGAGCGCGTTGGTTGAGATTTACATTGATAAAAATACGAAAAAAATTATTGGCGGGGCGATTATTCCGTTGTGGACAGAATCAAAACTTGACGGGAATTATCGCGCATTGCCGATTAACGAGATTTTCACGAATAAAAAAAATGCGCGGCGATTTTTACTAATCGTTGACGGCGGCGGAAAATGTTTGCTTTATCAAAAAGCGGCGTAAAACCCCTAATATGGGGAGATAAGCCGCAAAATTCGACCCCTGTCGCCCACCACAACGCCAAGAGGGAGGGGCAACGACCTGCGGAGAAGCCCTTGTTAGTCTTCGCTTTCATTAGAAGCATAAGTTTATGATAACGCAATCCCTCGCAAAAAATCCCGCAGATTAAAACTTCTGCGGGTAAATTTTTTATTGGTCGTTCAAATTCTAAATTTAAAATGCGGGAACGATTGCGCCCTTATATTTTTCCTCGATAAACTTTTTAACTTTGTCGGTTTTGATTACGTTCAGGAGAGTTTTAATTTCCTCGCGATTTTCGTCGCCGTCGCGCACCGCAATAATATTCACATACGGCGAAGTCTTATCCTCGATAAAAAGCGCGTCTTTCATCGGGTTTAAGTCAGCATTCATCGCAAAGTTCGTGTTAATAATCGAAATGTCTACGTCCTCAAGCGTGCGCGGGAGTTGAGCCGCTTCAACTTCTTGGATTTTTAAGTTTTTGGGATTCTCGGCAATGTCTTGAACAGTTGCCATTTCGTTTACGCCATCTTTAAGTTTGAGCAATCCGGCTTTTTGCAGTAACAGCAGAGCGCGTCCGCCGTTAGTCGGGTCATTGGGGATTGAAACCGTCGCTCCGTCAGCAAGTTCTTTTAAGTCCTTGATTTTCTTGGAGTAAATGCCCATAGGCTCGATATGCACGCCGCCCGCGTTTTTAATTTTAACGTCTTTGTGCTCTTTAACGAAATCATTCAAATACGGCTCGTGTTGGAAGAAATTCGCGTCCAATTCCTTGTCGTTAAGCGCGATATTCGGCTGTACGTAGTCATTGAACTCGATAACCTCAAGCGTAATGCCTTTTTCTTTGAGGTCGGGTTTAATTTCTTCCAAAATTTCCGAGTGAGGCACAGGCGTCGCCCCAATTTTAAGCGTAACTTCCTTAGCGGCTGATTTGTCGTCGGTTTTGGCTGGAGTGTCGCCTCCGCCGCCGCAACCCGTAATTAACAGCGTCGCCGCCAACGTCAATGCCGCTAAAAATTTTCCCTTCATACTAAATCCTCCTTTAATATTTTACGCCGCGAATTATATCAAACCAAAAAAATTTGTCCATAAAAATTTTCCGACCGTTGCCAAAAAACCCGCCTTGATTTAAAATTCTTTAAAAACTTTGGAGGCAACTTGAAATGACTGATAGCGAAAAACTTGCCGAAATTTTATCCAAAAGTACCAATGCCGTATTCTTTGGCGGCGCGGGCATGTCTACCGAATCGGGCATTCCAGATTTTCGGAGCGCGAACGGTATTTACAATCAAAAACTCAATAGAACTTTCTCGCCTGAGGAAATGGCGTCGCATGATTTCTTTTTGAGCCACCCCGAAGAATTTTTTGCCTTTTATCGCGAACGTTTTGTTTATCTTGACGCTAAACCCAACGCGGGACACCTTGCGCTTGCCGAGTTGGAACGGCGCGGAATTTTAACTGCGGTTATCACTCAAAATATCGATGGGCTTCACCAAATCGCCGGCTCGAAAGTCGTTTATGAGCTTCACGGCTCGATTAGGCGCAGTTATTGCGTTAAATGCGGTAAAAAATACGGCGTCGACTTTATTTTAAATAACATTCCGATTCCACATTGCGATTGCGGCGGCATTGTCAAGCCCGATGTCGTTCTTTACGGCGAATCACTTGACAACGATACGATTACCAATTCAATTCAAGCGATTTTATCTGCTGATACGTTGATTGTTGGCGGCACGAGTTTAATTGTTTATCCTGCGGCGGGTTTGATTGATTATTTTCGTGGACAGCATTTGATTTTGATTAACAAAACTGCTACCCGCGCAGATTCCGACGCTGAACTTGTTATCCGCGAAAATATCGGCAAAACTCTTAAAAAAGCCGTCGACTTGCTGAATTGAGGAGCGATTTCCTTTGAGTTTAAAACGTTTGGTTCAAACAATGGACTCTTCGCGGTCGTTAATTTTATTTGTGGCATTCGCAGGATTTTTTTTCGTGCGCACGGCATTATGTCCGCTAAGTCATGACGATTACGGCTACGCATTTATTTGGGACGGTGCACACGGTGGAAATTTAGAGGCAATGCAATTCGGTTCGCCCGAAATTGAACACAGAGACCGCGTTGAATCTTTCGGCGATATTTTTAAGTCGCTGACGTCGCATTATTTTGATTGGGGCGGAAGGATTTTTGCTCATGCGTTCGTACAATTTTTTATTTGGATAGGAAAACCATTTTTTGACATTGCGAACACGGTAATTTTTATTTTTTTAGTGCTGACGATAATAAATTTATCAAATACGTGGCTAAAAATTTCGCGGGCGGCATTAATTTGGATTTTTTTCACGCTGTTTATTTTAATGGCGTCGTCAATGATGAGTACACTTTGGCTAACCGGCTCATGTAATTACATGTGGATGACATTTTTCCAATTATTTTTCTTAACGCCGTATGTTAAAGCGTTGCGTTCGCATGATGCGGCAAATTCAATGATAAACGTCGTGTTGATGATTATTTTAGGACTTTTTGCGGGCTGGTCTAACGAAGCGGGAGCTTTAGCGACGGTTTGTTTAACATTTTTCCTGCTCGTAATGTGCAAATTGCAAAAAATTTTAGAGGTAAGCGGAGTGGAAGAGAAGCTCTCCAGAAGCTCCTGCACATTCTGCGAAGTACCCACGAAAGAGTTGTTCAGTCTTTCGATCTCGGCAGCTGTATCCGCCTCTTTTTTCAGCGTTTTTTCGTAATCTTCCCTCACATAGGCCTTGACCACACGGATGGCGCTCACGTTTTCCTGCACCACGGTGTTGAGCA
>CAMJKR010000297.1 GCA_946406415.1 uncultured Selenomonadales bacterium
TATAAAAAAGGGGAATATATTGTCAGAGATTTGTGGGAAAAAAAAGATTTAGGAGTTTTTTCTGAATCTTTTAAAGAGAATGTTAATCGTCACTCAGGTATTCTTGTTAAAATTTCTCCAAAATAAATTTAAACTCATCGGGAATGTTTATATCAATGTCGTTGGCTGCCGCGCCGCGCTTGCCCGTTATCACGACGCAACCAGAAAGTATTGCCTCGCGAGGAAGTCTTTCACGCCCTGGAAATTCCCCGAAGTCTATGTAAACTTTTGCTTGAGCAAGAAGCTCTTGAACCTGCGCGGGCGTCATATTTTGAATTGGTCGCCAATCCATATTGGGAGCAAATTTCATTAGATATTGAGTGATTTTAAAGCCCTTGTTTGGATTGAATGCGACGATATTTTTTTTCATACTCAAATCAATCTGTGAAGCTCGGCTCAAAAAAATTTGGCTCATGTGAGTTTCGACTGTTTTTACATTTGCAACACCATTGAGCTTTAAAAATTGGCAAACGTATTCGGATTGCCCCCAATGTTCAATTTTTTTGTCTGTATTTTGGAAAGTGAAATATTTTCTTATAGGTTTGGAAAGCGGAGCCTGTAAACATTCGTCGATAACAAGTGAAATATTCTGTAGATAGTTATCAATACTCATCCACCAAATTACACGTCGAACTTTTTTGAATGCATAAAGGTGTGTGGTATTGGTTTCGGGTGAGATAAGAACATTTTGCTGATTATCTTCCAATTTGGAAGTATACGGCACATGATATTTTTTATAAGCGTCATGAACGGGTTCTTCTTTACTGTCATAATAAAGCATGTAAGCTTGAACGCCCAATGAAATTAGTACAGAAGCAAGCTGATGCAAAGATTCGGGACCACCCGTTTGAATATTGGCAGGACAGAAGATATAAACTTTTGAGTCGGGGTAAAGTTTCATAAGAACCTCCTCAAAAAAGATTGGTCGACAAACCCCGAAGAGCTTGCCGACCGTAAAAACTTTTTATAAATAGCGCAGATAAACGTAGACGGTTGAAATAATTATCGACAGAATCATAAGCGGGAAGGCAACTTTCATGAAGCCGATAAACGAGATTGCACGCCCGCGCTGAGCCGCCATTGACGCGACAACAACGTTTGCACTTGCGCCAATTAATGTACCGTTGCCGCCGAGACATGCGCCCAAAGCCAAGCTCCACCACAGCGGGTCAAGATTCGTCAAGCCCATTGCGCCCATATCTTTAATCAACGGAATCATCGTCGCCACGAACGGAATATTATCGATAAACGCCGAAGCAAGCGCGCTCATCCAAATTATAACTATCGCGGTAAAGGTGAGGTCGCCGTGCGTAATTTCCATTGCCTCTTGCGCCAACATTTTGATAACGCCCGTCTCAACCAGCGCACCGACGAGGATAAACAATCCGCCGAAGAAAAATATTGCGAGCCATTCAACTTTGCTGAGCATTTTAGCAATCATTTCTTCGTTGTGCGAGAAAGTTATCAAGAGCAATAAACTTGCGCCCGTCAAAGCTGCAGTTGCCGATTCGAGTCCGAGCATACCGTGAAACGCGAACAGAGAAATTGTTATCGCCAAAACGAACAAACATTTTTTCAGGAGTAAGTGGTCAGTTATCTGTTCGTATTCGTTGAGACGCATGACTTTATCTTGCAATTCGGGTTTGGTGTGCAAGTCATTTTTGTAAATCATAACCAGCAAGCCAACAGTTACTACAAAAATTAAAACTGAAACGCCCGTCATGTTCAAGACAAAATCGCCGAAACTCAAGCCGACAGCCGAGCCAATCATAATGTTAGGCGGGTCGCCGATTAGCGTTGCAGTGCCGCCGATATTCGAGCTGATAATTTGCGCCATTAGAAACGGCTTAACATCAACTTTCAACTGCGCGGCAATGTTAAAAGTTATCGGCACGGTTAAAAGGACAGTCGTCACGTTATCGAGGAGCGCGGAGCAAACAGCAGTTAACGTACTTAACGCGACGAGCAAGGCGACGGGTTGCGCCTTAACTTTTTTTGCCGACCAGATAGCTAAGAAATTGAACAGCCCCGTTTCACTCGTGATGTTAACGACAATCATCATGCCCATAAGCAAGCCGATTGTGTTAAAGTCAATGTGGTGCACGGCGGTTTCCTGGTCGATAATTCCAAGCAAAATCATCAACATTGCGCCGAAAAGTCCGACAACCGTGCGGTGAATCTTTTCGGAAATTATCAGCGCGTAGGCGGTTATGAAAATCACAATCGCCACTATCGTCATTGTTTCCATTAAACAACCTCCCAAAAAATTTTTATTGGTCAAACACGGTCAAAAAAAATTTTTTTCTACGACGGTCAAAGTAATTTTTTCGCCATCGCGTTTTATCTTAAAGTTGTAACTCTTGACGCCCGCATTAGACAGTTCGATTTTCAGCGCGAGGAGTTCTCTGCCGAGCTTGTCGGTAAGTTCGGGCGTAAATCCTGCTTTGGCAAGTGGCGCGGGCGGAGCTTCTGCCTCTGCAACCATGCGGAGTTTTTCGGCTTTCTTTGCGGCGGTTAAAAGTTGCTGTTCGATTGTTTCTTCCTCGATGTAATTTTTAACCATGTCTTTATCAGTCAAGCCGCGTGGTATTTTCGGCATTGCTAATCACCTCGCTTTAACTTTTGCCCACGTATCTTTTAAGCCGACAACGCGATTGAAAACCAATTTATCAGCTGTGGTGTCCGGGTCGACGACAAAATAACCGAGCCGCAAAAATTGATAGTGACTTCCCGCCGCCGTCCAACGAACGGAAGGTTCAATCAACGCTTGCTTAACAATCAGTGAATTCGGATTGAGCGCGGCAATAAAATCTTCCGGCAAATTTCCCTGCGCGTCGGTCGTCAAAAGATAATCATACAACCTAACTTCAGCGGGCAAGGCAAATTTCGCGCTAACCCAATGAATTGTTCCCTTAATCTTACGTCCGGCAGTTGCGCCGCCCGATTTGCTCGTTGGGTCGATTGTACAACGCAATTCGACGACTTCGCCGGCAGAATTTTTAATGACTTCCTCGCATTTGATAATGTAAGCGTATTTAAGTCGGACTTCGCCGCCGGGCTTGAGTCGGAAAAATTTTTTCGGCGCATCTTCCATAAAGTCTTCGCGTTCAATAAAAATTTCTCTGGTAAACGGAACGAAACGACTGCCGCCGCGCTTTGGGTGATTTTCCGCCGTCAAGTACTCAACGGAATTTTCGTCGACGTTAGTTAAAACAACTTTCAACGGGTCGAGGACAGCCATAACTCTATCAGCGTTTTCGTTCAAGTCCTCGCGGACGCAATGTTCAAGCATGGCAATATCAACGACGCTATTACTTTTAGCAACGCCAATCCGTTCGCAAAAATCTTTAATCGCCGCCGGAGTAAAACCGCGCCGCCTAAGTCCGCACAAAGTTGGCATACGCGGATCGTCCCAGCCTCTAACGTAATTTTCCTCAACCAACTGTCTAAGCTTGCGTTTACTGGTGATTGTGTTCGTTAAGTCGAGGCGGGCAAATTCAATTTGGCGCGGGCGGGTGTTCACGTCGAAACCTAGAGAATCTAAAAGCCAATCATAAAACGGGCGGTGGTCTTCAAACTCCAGCGTACAAAGCGA
>CAMJKR010000298.1 GCA_946406415.1 uncultured Selenomonadales bacterium
ACGTGGATGACGAACAATTATTTATCGGCGTGGATGGGCGGACAAATTTATTACCGATTGCAAGACGCCACCGACAACCCCGACCAGCGTATTTCGGAGGACATCGGGCAATTCGTCAACTTGTCGCTCGCCTTGATAATAGACTTTTTAAAACAGCTGACAACTTTGGCAGCGTTCGGCGTGGTGCTTTGGAATTTAAGTGGCTCGTTTACGTTTAATGTAGGCAACACGGAAATTGTCATTGCAGGTTATATGTTTTGGTTCTCGCTAATCTATTCTGGAATAGGAACTGTTTTAGCTCATAAGGTCGGACGCAAATTAATCGCGCTGAATTTTGACCAGCAAAAATACGAGGCGGATTTCCGTTTTAGTATGATGCGCGTCAGAGAAAATTCAGAGAGCATAGCATTTTATCGCGGCGAACCGGCGGAAATGGAAGGCTTCAACTTAAAATTTTCTAACGTCATAAAAAATTATTGGCAACTCATGAAGAAAACTAAGCACTTGAATTTTTACGCGAACGGCTACGCGCAACTGGCTGTTCTCGTGCCGTATATCATGGCGTATCCGAGATATTTTGCAAAAGAAATTCAGCTTGGCGGGCTTATGCAAATTTCGTCGGCATTTGGGCGCGTTCAGGACGCTTTGAGCTTTTTTGTAAATTCTTACGACACATTGGCAACTTTGGCGGCGGTAATCAATCGTTTAGCAGGATTTACGGAGCATATGGAAGAGGCGAAAAAAATTCAAAGCAAAGTTACGACTGCGACCGCTCCAGAATTAAAAATTTCCGCGCTAAATGTTTCTTTGCCGACGGGACGCGAACTTTTAAGTAAACTGTCACTTCAACTGCAAAATTCTAAGTCATTATTAGTAACTGGTTTATCTGGTTGCGGCAAGTCGACACTGCTTAGAACTTTAGCGGGAATTTGGGCGCATGCATCGGGCGAAATTTCTTTACCGTCGAATTCTCGCGTAATGTTTTTGCCGCAAAAGCCATATTTGCCACTCGGAACGCTTCGACGCGCATTAATTTATCCCGCCGCCGAAAAAGATTCGCCGCCCGACGACAAGTTGAAAAAAATTCTGCAAACAGTCGAATTGCCCGCCCTTGCCGATAAACTCGACGTAGCAGACGATTGGAGCCGAATTTTATCTTTGGGCGAGCAACAACGATTAGCATTTGCAAGGGTACTTTTATCCGCGCCGGATTATATTTTCTTAGACGAGGCAACCAGCGCACTTGACGAGCCACGCGAAATTGAAATGTATAAACTTCTGCGCGAGGAATTGCCAAAAGTTACCGTCGTAAGCGTGGGGCATCGGTCGACACTGTTTAAACTGCACGACGTGGAATTAAATTTGGACGGCGCGGGCAATTATAAACTGCGCGAAATTTCTTTTTAGCGATTAATTTATTGTCAACTTTTTTTTTAAAATCCTAGACTAAAGGCGGCGAATTATGTTATCATACAAAATATTGATTTTTAGCCGTCAAGTACGAGTTCATTGGTTGCTAAGGCGGCGTGAATATTGACATTCCTTTTACGTTAAACTACAATCGATTTGTTTAAAAATGACGCGGAAAGGAACGCTTTCGGGAGGAGGCGAATTAGCTGATAGCTGTTAGTGATTAAAAAAATCCTAACAACTAAAACTAAGGTTGAGATTGGCGGTTGGCAAGACAAAAGCTCTTGTCGTAAAATCTCAGGCGCGAAAAAATTTTTATGCCGCCAAGAAAAGGGGGAAATATTTTCATGTCGTGGTTGAACAACATGCGAGTCGCGTATAAGCTATTGTTGCTTAACGTTATCGCACTCGTCGGTATGGTTGTAATCGGTCTGGTCGGCTATTTTGCCGTTACAGAAGCGCAACAAGATTTGGACAAAATTAGCCAGACTTACTTGAAAGGTATCTTTGAAATCGGTCGTTGCCGTCACGCCGTCCGTTATGCACAGGTTCAGGCGGTTTTGGCTCCTTTGACGGTTGATCCAGCTCTTTATCAGTCTCGTTTGGACAAATACAACGGCGGCGTTAAAGAGTTGGAAGAGTCTTTGAAAATTTATGAAGATATAATTAAAGACGACGCGCAAGCTCGTGCACAAGTCGACGCCGCTGGACGCGAATGGAATAAATTCAAAGCCGGCGCAGATAAAATGTTTGCGATGAAATCTCCTATAGGTGATACTTCAGCTATTGCCGCGCACAGAAATGCATCATTGGAATTCTACCAGAATGAAGTTATGCCTTATGCAGTTTCCTGCGGCGACGCAATCTTAGTTATTCAGCAAAAAGCTTACGAAGATTCCGACAAGACGATTGAGGCGAGCAACGAAAGCATTGCCGGTTCTATCCGCAATTTGTTCATTGCACTTGGTGCTACTTTCGTTATCTTGATTTTCATCAGCATTTCGATTACCAAAGCTATTACTAATCCGCTTAGCAATATGGTTCAGGCTTTGCACTTGCTCAAAGACGGCGACTTCCGCCGCACCGATTTGCTTGACGCTGACCGCGCAGACGAATTCGGCTCAATGGCTCTTGCAGTTCGCGAAATGCGCCAGGCTATCAGCAAGTTGATTCACCAGACCAGCGACTCCTCCAGCCAATTTGCGGCATCTTCTGAAGAACTTACCGCAAGTGCTCACCAAGCCGCGCAGGCGTCCGAACAGGTTGCTCAATCCGTTACCAATTCGGCGGGTGCAGTTGTCGAACAGCAAACTTTTGTTAACGACGCTATGGACGCTATCAACAATGCGCTTGGCTCCATTGACAACTTGACAAAGACCGCAGATAAAGTTGCCGCGCATGTTGCCTCCGCTAATGACGAGGCGGCGGCAGGTACTGAAGCTGTCGAGACTGCTGTTAATCAAATTATCAGCGTTGAAAAGATTGTTAATGATTCTGCTCTTACCGTCGACAAACTCGGCAAACGTTCGCAAGAAATCGGACAAATCGTCGAGGCTATCAGCGGCATTGCTGAACAAACTAACTTGCTTGCATTGAACGCGGCTATTGAGGCGGCGCGCGCAGGTGAACACGGTCGCGGATTCGCAGTCGTTTCCGAAGAAGTCCGTAAACTCGCTGAAGAGTCTCAAGAAGCGGCGCAGAAGATTGGCACGCTCATTGGCGACATTCAATCCGACACCACAGACGCGGTTGACTCCATGCAGAAAGGTAACGCCGCTGTTCGTGACGGCACACGCTCCGTTGAGAGATTGCGCTCCACGTTCGATAGCATTCGCGAAGCCTCTAATAACGTTCAGAAAGAGGCAACCAATATGGTCAGCGAACTCAAGGAAGTCGAAAAACTTACTTACACGATTCGCGACCGCTCCGAAAAGATTTTGGATAAAGGCGTTCAAGTCTCTAAGGAAATGGAAAGCGTTTCTGCGGCAGCCGAGCAACAATCCGCCTCCGCCGAAGAAATTTCTTCCGCAGCAGACGAACTCGCTCGCCTCGCTCAAGATTTGCAGAACTCCTTGCAGAAATTCCAGTACTAAGAAATTTTTCTACAAAATATATAGTTTCGTAAAAAAATTAGCCTCGACAAAACGTCGGGGCTTTTTTGTTGCTAAAAATTCGTTTCTGTTGTACACTGTGGAAAAAATTTTA
>CAMJKR010000299.1 GCA_946406415.1 uncultured Selenomonadales bacterium
ATTGGCGATAATTACTTCCGACTTGCTACGAACAAAGTTGCCGTCCGCCGTCTGATGAATTTTTTTAAGATTGAATTTATCCGCGCCGAGATAAAGCGCAATTTCCTGATGAAGTTCGTCCGCTGAAACTTTTTCCAGCATGTCAACAAAGCAATTCAGCAAAGCGTGTTTGTAAGATTTTTTTGTAGCAATATCGTCCGTCATGATTTTCAACTGCGCGTCAGAAAATTCCTTACTCGAAAGATTTATCACGAGCCGCCGCTTAAGTGAAGTTTTAAACTTTGCGCGGTCGTTGAGTAGCGCGTCATAAACTTTGTTAGCGAGATAGTTGGGAGCCAGAGAAAATTTTTTTATCGTCCGCACGAAAAGTTTTGTCCGCGTGCCGTCGAAGAATTTTTTCAGCTCAACGTCGGCGATGTCTTCAAGGTCGGCAAAATCCGTGAAAGCCTTGCCGACAATTTCAACTGCACCGCACTCCACGTAGTAGGGCAAGCATTTTTGAATCTCTTCGTCGCCAAAATAATCCAGCGTTTGCAGTCCGACCTTGCCGAATTTTTTAAAAGTCGCTGTCAAGTTCTCCGGCGAAGGAAATGACGTGTTGATAAAATAATTTTTCTTGACCTCGATATTTTTATCGCTATAGAGCAGATAAGAATTTGCCGCTTGTCCGTCACGTGCCGCCCGCCCGATTTCCTGATAGAATTGCTCCACCGAATCGGGAATCATGAAGTGAATCACAACGCGAATATCGGGTATATCAATTCCCATGCCGAAAGCGTTTGTCGCGAAAATAACGTTAACCGCATTAGATTTGAAGTCGTCGATAATTTTCTTGCGTTTATCAGCGGAAAGGTCGCCGTGAAAATATGTCGCCCGATAACCTTTAGCAAGAGCTGCCTCGCATAATTTTTTAACGCCGCGCTCGTTATCTTTACGATAAACATAAACCAAAATTTTTTCATCGCGATGCAAGTTGAGAAGCTCCCAAAACTTTTTTTCCTTAGCGTTCTCATCGGCAAACTTGAGGACGTGCAACTTTATTTCGCTCCGAATTAAAAGTTCGTCCCTTAAAATATTTTCCTGCGAAATTTTAAAGTCCGCGCAGATGTCAGCAAGTTCTTTGGGATTTAACGTCGCAGTCAACGCTAAAACTTTCGACCACGTGTCGCCGAAAAGTCTATTCAAAAAATCTGGTATGCGCTTGTAAAACGGGCGGAAACTTATTCCCCATTGGCTGACGCAGTGCACCTCGTCGATAACTGCAAGCTTTATATCTGCTCGCCGAAATTTTAGGCAATATTCAAAGAAACCGTCGACCGCGAGTTTTTCGGGGCTTGCGAAAATAAATTGCGGCGATAATTTTTTTCTTGCGAAGGCTTTTAAATTTTTAGTCTGCGTCACTGAATCAAGTCCGCTGTGAAATTCTAGGACTTTATAGCCATGTGAGCGCAACTTCTCCGCTTGCTCAATCATCAAGGCTATCAGAGGCGAGACTACTAGCGCGACGCCGCCAAGTTTCAACGCCGCCAGGTGATAAATTATCGACTTGCCGCCGCCCGTTGGCATTATGCATAGTGTATTATCGCCACTCAAAACTTTTTCTATCGCCCGCTTCTGGAAATCTTTCAGCTGAAAATTTAGCGCGGGGAAAAAATTTTTTAAATCGTCATCAAGACCAACCATACCCGTAACCCTCGTTAGCTATATTCCGCTTGAAAGTTTTTATATCTTCCTCATGCTTATCCGCAACGCTTGACAGGAAAGAATCAACGACGACATAGCGATAACTTTTTTCGAGCGGCAAATTTATTTTCGTCGCCTCGCGCTCCAACAATTTATAAATTTCAAATGCATAATAGGCGAACAGCCGATAGGGATAACTGTAATTTTGCCGTGTCACAAAATCTTTATCATCAATCATCAGAAATTCCGAGCCATAATCACAATCGAAAGCTTCTTGTCCCGACAGAAAGTAAAGTGACCAAATGGAATTCTGACTTTCATTCGGGAAAATCATCGGATAAAGTTTGTAAAGTATTCTCGACTTTATTCCGACACCTACAACGCTGGAGAGACTGCACTCGTCCTCGTCCAAAAATTCCATGCCTAAATCGTAAAAAGTCTTCGCGCTTTCATAAGTTGCCGAGTCGTAACTCTTGAAATATTCCCGACCGAAGGCGCAGATATTTGTAAATTTTTCAAATAACTCGTTCGCGTCGGCGCGTTTGAAAGAACTTTTAAACTGCTCCAGTTCTTTGCGTTTGGAGTTTAGAGTTTTACGGATAACGGGACAATCATTTTTCAAAACGTCTGATTTAAAAGCGTTCGTGTCGTCTTCGTACTCTTCCATAGCCTCCGCGCTAAAAATTTCTTTGTAATCGTCTCGGTCGTGCTCGAAATTTTTAATCGCAGTTCCGATAATCCGCCCAAAATTTTTCGTTGCGTTGAAATCAACGAAGTTTTCAAAGTACGTGAAAAAATTTTCTTCAATTGCGCTCAAAACTTCTGTGACGTGCGCCGTGTCGTAGCAAATATCTTCAGTCGGCTCCTGTGTCTCTTGATACATTGACCAATACACAACAATCACCTCGTATTAAATAAATCCGTGATATTTGAGCTGTCGATAAACAGAGTAAATCGCGATTGGAAAAGCTAAAATAATTCCGCCAATCTTGCCCTTGCCGCCGAGAGAAAAATAATCGTCGACAAGCCCGCCTAAGTACAAGCAAATAAAAATTACGGCGGCGATATAAATCCCAACGCCTGAGAGAATCGCCGCCGCTTTCCAAAAATTATTCATGCCTTAGACAAGCACGCTCGCCAAACGGACAAGTTCGGGGTCGAGCGGCTTTTTATTGTTAACCGAATCGAACAGATTAATCGAAACAACTTTTCCCTCGTCGAAGCCAAAAACGACATTGGACACGCCGGAAATAATTGCAAGTGCAGCACGTTCGCCGAGTTGGGAAGCCTTCATGCGGTCTTCAACAGTCGGGGAGCCGCCGCGCTGAATATGTCCGAGAATCGATACGCGGGTATCAATGCCGGTCTTTTCCTGCACAACATTTTTCAAGCCGACGCCACTGCACGCGCCCTCCGCCACAACGATAATCGTGTAACGACGCCCTTGCTTGTAAGAGGCAATAATTTCTTCGCACATCTCATCGATATTGTACTTGACTTCAGGAACGATGATATATTCCGCGCCGGAGGCAATGCCCGAAACCATAGCGAGCCAACCGGAAGTGTGCCCCATAACCTCAACGACCATAATACGTTTATGCGCAGAGGCAGTGTCGCGCAACTTGTTAATCGCCTCAACAGCGGTGTTAGCGGCAGTGTCGCAACCGATAGTATAATCCGTGCCCCAAACGTCGTTGTCAATCGTGCCAGGTAAGCCGACAATCGGAATGCCGCCCATCTTCGACAGCAAGGAACCGCCCGTTAAGGAGCCGTCGCCGCCGATTATGACCAAGCCTTCAATGCCGTGCTTTTGGAGATTTTCGAGACCTTTGCGCCGACCTTCTTCGGTTTTGAATTCTTTGCAACGAGCCGTACCCAAGAACGTGCCGCCGCGCTGAATCAAGTCGCTGACCGAGCGTCTCTGCAAC
>CAMJKR010000300.1 GCA_946406415.1 uncultured Selenomonadales bacterium
CGGCGTATGCATTCCGTCGTATGTGTTCATGATTTTTTTGCAATATTTTTTCGCGTACAAGATACCGTGCTTTCCGTACTTCTTCGACCCGTCACGATTTTTGACGTCGGCGATAATGCCGTCGCTGTCGTTGAGTTTGTTCTCAATTTCGGCTGTGGCACGCTTCACGCGCAACGAAATGCTCGAAGTCATCAACAGCGATTACGTCAAGCTCGCCGAGGCGAAAGGTCTTTACGGCTTTGAACTCATGCGCCGACACGTCCTGCGAAATGCGCTGATTCCCGTCGTGACGGTCATTGCACCGCTTGTCGTCGACCTGTTGACGGGCGCAATGGTCATCGAAAAAATCTACGGCATCAACGGCGCGGGCTCGCTCATGGTCAGCGCGATTGCCGGCGACGGCGTCGACTACAACTACGTGCTGGCGTTGGGAATTGTTTTTTCCGCGCTGTATATCGGCGTCATGCTCCTGCTCGATATCCTTTACGGCATCATCGACCCGCGAATCAGACTTGCGGCAAAGGAGGCGGCTTGATTGGCTTACACTCCCAAAGCGGACGACTTCGAGTTTATCAGCGACCGCGACTTGAACGTCGACTTGAACTTTGCGTCGCAGGGCTACTGGAAGGGCGTCGCGATTCATTTTTCCCGCAACCGACTTGCAATGACGGGCGTCGCCATCGTCGGCGTGATAATTTTGTTCGCTATCTTCGCGCCGCTCGTCAGTCCGAACAATTACGACGAAATTATTTCCGTCACGAATTCGGGCAAGGAAGTCATCGCCAAAAGCTTGCCGCCACAACTCGGCGACGGCTCCGCGCAGAATTTCTTCGCCGACAAAACTTTTCTGTTCGGCACCGACGACATGGGGCGCGACTTGTGGACGCGAACTTGGCAGGGCGCACGAGTTTCGCTGATAATCGCCTTCGTCGCCATTTTCATTGACATGATTATCGGCACGAGTTACGGGCTGATATCGGGATTTTTCGGCGGGCGCGTCGACAACTTCCTGCAACGCTTCATCGAAATTGAAGGCTCAATCCCGACGCTTGTCATCATTTCGATTTTGGCAATCTTCATGCCCAAAGGTATCGGGCTGGTTATCGCGTCGTTGTTGCTTACCGAGTGGATTGGCATGAGCAAAATTGCGCGTGCGGAGTGTCTCAAGCTCAAGGAGCGCGAATACGTCCTTGCCAGTCGGACGCTCGGCGCGGGCAGTTTTCACATCATTTTCCGACAAATTCTGCCCAACACAATCGGTCCGATAATAACGCAGGTAATGTTCTCAATTCCCGTCGCGATTTTTACGGAGGCATTTTTGAGTTTCGTCGGCGTCGGAATTGTCCTGCCGCAATGTTCGTTGGGCTCATTGATTGAGGCGGGCTTCAACAACATCACCGTCTTGCCGTATCAAATTCTGCCGCCAATTTCGGTTTTGGCACTTTTGATGCTCGGATTCAATCTGATTGGCGACGGTTTCCGCGAGGCTCTTGCGCCGAAATTGGAGGATATGTGATGGAAAATATTTTGTCGGTGCAAAACTTGGACATCACGTTTCGGACGAACGCGGGCAAAGTCCACGCGATACGCGGCGTCGACTTCGATTTGCCTGCGGGCAAAACTTTGGCACTCGTCGGCGAATCCGGCAGCGGCAAGTCCGTTACAATGAAGGCTGTCGCGGGACTTTTGGACGACAACGCCACTATCAACAGCGGGAAAATTTTTTATCGCGGCGACGACAAAGTTGTCGACCTGCTGACGTTGAGCAAGCGCGAACTTCGCCGCACAATCAACGGACAACATATCGCGATGATTTTTCAAGACCCGATGACGAGTCTTGATCCGACAATGCAAATTGGCGCACAAATAACCGAAGCGATGTTCCTGCACAAAAAAATTTCCGCGTCCGAGGCGAAGTCACGCGCAATTGAGCTGTTGAAACTCGTCGGCATCAATGACGCTGAAAAGCGCATAAAAAATTATCCGCACCAACTTTCGGGCGGACAACGTCAACGCGTCGTTATTGCAATCGCGCTTTCGTGCGAGCCGAGAATTTTAATTTGCGACGAGCCGACAACGGCTTTGGACGTGACGATTCAGGCGCGGATTCTGGATTTGATTCAAGACCTGCAGGCGCGATTGGGCTTGTCGGTAATTTTCATCACGCACGATTTGGGCGTCGTGGCACGCGTCGCCGACTTCGTCAAGGTCATGTACGCGGGCAAAATTGTCGAGGCGGGCACCGTTGACGAAATTTTTTTCGACCCGCGACATCCTTACACGTGGGGACTTTTGTCGGCAATGCCCGACTTGGAAACCAACGACGACCGACTTTACTCAATCCCCGGCAGTCCGCCGAATTTACTGCACGAGCCGCAAGGCGACGCCTTTGCCGCGCGGAATCAATTCGCAATGAAAATCGATGAGCGCGTCGAGCCGCCGATGTTTCAAATTTCGGAAACGCACTTCGCCGCGACGTGGCTCCTGCACCCCGACGCCCCGAAAGTCGAATTGCCCGAACAGTTGCGGGCGCGATTGGCGCGGGCACGAAAGGCGGCGAATCTTACATGAACGAACCGTTGCTCAAGGTCGATAACCTCGTTCAACATTTCAAGGTGTCGCGAAATTTCACGGTCAAGGCGGTCAACGGCGTCAGCTTCGAGATTTTTCCCGGCGAAACTTACGGGCTTGTCGGCGAATCGGGTAGTGGCAAGACGACGATTGGGCGCAGTATCATCCGCCTTTACGAGCCGACGGCGGGCGAAATTATTTTCAATCGCGACAAAATTTCGGGCACGCTCACCGACAAAGTCCGCCGCATGCTCCGCAAGAATATGCAGATGATTTTTCAAGACCCGATGTCCAGCTTGAATCCGCGCAAAAAAATCGGTGACATAATCGGCGAAGGGCTCGACATTCACGGGCTTTACTCCACGCGCAAAGAACGCAATCGGATTATCGGCGAGATGCTCGAAAAGGTCGGATTGTCGCCCGCTCACGCCGAAAGATATCCGCATCAATTTTCGGGCGGTCAGCGTCAACGCGTCGGAATTGCCCGCGCCTTGGTCATGAAGCCGAAACTTATCATTGCCGACGAATGCATTTCCGCGTTGGACGTTTCGATTCAAGCGCAGGTCGTCAACTTGATGAAGGACATTCAAGCCGAGACCGGTTGCGCGTATCTGTTCATTGCCCACGATTTGAGCATGGTCAAATACATTTCCGACAGAATCGGCGTGTTGCATTTGGGCAATTTGGTTGAGACGGGCACGACGCAGGAAATTTTTTCCAATCCGCAACACCCGTACACGCAGAGTTTACTTGCCGCCGTGCCTATTCCGAATCCGCGCGTCGAAAGGCACCGTCATTGAAAACGGCGATGTCATTGTACAAATTTAATCCGAGTTTGTCCGAAGCCTTGCCCAGTCAAACGACCGACGCCCGCAAATTCTCCGAACTTGGCGAGCAACATGAAAACCTTTCTGATATCCGCGCTCAAGTCTTCGACGTTGTAGAAAAATTTTCCCCAAAAAGCTGCAGTGCCGCGTTCGGGCGTGAAATAAAATTTTTTGCTCTGCCCGTGCCATTCGGTCAAACGAAGCTGTTT
>CAMJKR010000301.1 GCA_946406415.1 uncultured Selenomonadales bacterium
CGTTCTGTTAGCTGCTTTCGCTATTCATTTTTAATTTACCAACAGCCCCTAATATTTTCGCCGATTTCATCGCTAAATTTATTTTTCATGGAGTTATAGAATTTATTTGCCTCGTCGTCAAATTTTTTAGCAATAAATTTTTTATAAGCCCAATCAAATACGAATGGTGCCGCACAAAATGCGCCTGCAGCAATTATAATCGGTGTTCCGACGATTCCTGCAGCTCCCATTAAAGATACTGTTACCAAACCGCCAACAGAACACGCAAGATTTACATGACTTTTAGCCGCGCTGTCGAATATTTTAGAGTTTTGATCTCGAATCAACGCAAGTTTTTGAAATTGAGTATCTCCTTGACTTCCTGCCTCTATCCAAGCTTGAGTATTCTCGCTATAAAGCATTGAATCATATAAAATACACGTTCCAAAAGCCATAGATACAGATAAAGGACCTGCAACTTTCGATAAAGCCTGCCCTGTAGCACCGCCGACAACGCCGACCTTTTCAATATTTGAAAGTTCGACAAGTGTAGTCGCTTCAAAGTCAACTGCGCTTAAAATATCGTTAAACGAATTAATATAATCAATATCGCTACTGTAGGGAACGTTATATAAAATATTTTTATTAGAATTACTGTCAAGATAAGAAATGCCGATTTCATAGGAAATTTTCAGAGATTCAGCGATATTTTTGGCGAGTTCCGGATTAGATTTTTTTATCTCGGCAAGCACAGAGCTATTTGCTCCGTCATTAAGGATGCTTTGAATATCTTCGTCTTCCTCGAATGTTTTAACTGCTGATTTAACGTAAGCGGTAGTGAATTCGCGGAAAATTGCTTTACTATCCTCGATTTTTTCTTCGTCGTAAACGGTTATGAAATTACCACAAGTATTTTTGACAGTTATTGTACCGAGATTTGAATTGCTGTCAGATATTTTGAGGATAACATCTTTTCCATTAGAACTTTCAAGCGATTCAAATACTTTTCCGGCAGAAAGAATGATTACATCTTCAGAAGGGTTGAAATTTTTTATAACGTCGTTGCTTGAGTCTTTATGAAGAAAAATATTTGCCTCGCCGTCGCCTGTAAGTGTATTAACATCATTATTTCCGAAAATCAATTCATAATCACCGAAATTTTCGATTGCGTTTTGTTTATTAGCCATAAGAACTGCCTCCTTAATTAAAAAACCAAAGAAAACAATACTTATATGTAAGCTATTATAATCAAAGCCAATTTGTCAAGTTTTTACAAAAAAAATCCCGCCACATAGACGGGAAGAAATTTTTATTTCATAGCGCGAAGAATTTTTTCTGCGACGCCGTGCATTTTTTCAAGCGAAGTTGAACAAGCCGCAACCCGAATTCCCAACTTGAGCGGGACGGCAAAAATTAATTCGTCGTGGAGTTTTTTACAGACGGCGGCGGGATTGTCGGCTGGTATCGCGATAAAAAATCCGCCCTTATACGGCACGACACGCAAGCCGCAAGCTTTAGCCTCGTTGACGAAAACATCTGCGCGGCGTTTAACCATTTGATAAAGTTCACTGCGTTGCGCCTCGTAAATAGGCAAAAGTTCTTTATCGGCGGCAAGCTTGACGAGCAAAGCTTGAGCACCGCGATTTATATTTGACCATGTGGCGCGGCAAGAATATTTGCTGACGTTTTTAAATTCGTCGATGATTTCCGCGCTTGACGACACGCCGATTAATGCGCCCGTCCGTTGACCGTAAAAAGTGTAGCTCTTCGACATGCTGAACGAAATCATCACGAAAAGATTTTCGGGTAGGTTAGAAAATTTTTTCATGAAAGCCCGCGTAGAATTTTTTTCGCCGGCAAAATCAATGTAGGCAATGTCAACGAGCAGAGAAATTTTTTTGCCCGCTGAAATTTGCGCCTTTAAAACGTCGAGAACTTTATCCCATTCGTCGGAGGAAAGCGCGTAGCCCGTCGGATTGTGCGCGGGCGAATTTATAATAACCAGCAAAGATTTTTGTTTCTTCAAGAGCGCGTCGACTTTAACGGCAAAATCGCTAAGATTAAAATTCAATGCGTCGTCGAAAAGTTTAAAAGTTTCAAGCCGCTTGCCGGTCTCGTTGCAAATAATATCGTAAGTGCCCCAACGCCAATCCGAAGTTAATACGGCGTCGCCGCGTTCAGCGTAGTTTGCAATGGCGTGATGAATTGCGCCTGTGCCGCCAGCCGTCGCCACCGCTCCAAAATATCCTTCGGGCTTGTTATCGGCAAAAGTTAAATCAATCACGGCGTCGAGGTAAGCGGGCAGTCCGGAAATCGGCGCATAAGCAACTAAATCCGAAAACTCCATTGAGTGAAAAATTTTTTCTACAGTCGGAAGCGTCGCGAGCTTGCCCGCCTCGTCGAGTACTACGCCGATTGTAGCGTTGGTTACTGCCTCCGCCCCGTGAATTTTTATCGCCTCGTTGCAAGCTTGATTCGCGTCAAAGATTGCGTCTTTTAACTTTCTGCCTGCCGCGTGTGTTGCCGTCATGGTTATTGACATTTAAACAGTCTCCTTTAATTTAGAAATTGTCGCCGCCTATTATAACCTTTAGCGTAATTTAAGCAAAGTTTTTCGCCAATGTATTCAGGTATTCAATTTACGTTAAATCGCTTGCACTTTGACGCGCCGAACCAAATTTTCTGCAACGTATCAAAATCCACAGCACGATTGATAAAGTCGTCGCAGTCGTCATAATCATTCCTAAACCACTGATAAAATTGCTCCAAGGTAGCGTTCCCAACATCATTCCTAAGCTACCAAATAATGTCGGCACAAAATTTATAATTGACGCGGCAGTCCCGACATTCTCTTTAGCCTCCAATAACAAAATTTCCATTGAGAACGGACGCACAACCGCGCCTATCACCGTGAACGGCAGGAACGCCAGCAAAAACATTACTGCGCCCGATTGCCCTATCGTCAAAACTAAAATTCCGCTCGTCATTGCCACCAAAAAACACAGCCGCAACATTGCGATATTCGACAAATTATTTTTAAGCTTGAGATATAAAATTGGTCCCGCGATTGACGCCGCCGAATTCACTGCAAAAAAGTAACTGTACTCTTGCGCCGTTAAATGGAAATGTTCCACGTAGATAAACGAGGACGCGCTTAAATACGCCATGTACGGCTTAGATAAAAATGCAAACATTATAAGCACTGCCATAAAATATTTTCTCCGCGCCGCTTCAGCCAAAAGTGTTAGCGAATTTAAAATTTCTCCCTGATAACGTCTGTGCTCCGGTAACGTCTCACAAAACAAAAACGCGACGATTAAATTTATCGTTCCTAAAGCCGTTAACAAGTAAAAGGAGCCGCGCCAATCCGTGAACGTCAACAACACGCCTCCGACGAGCGGTGCAACCATTGGAGCAATTACTCCCAACGCTTGAGTGATTGCTAAAATTTTCCGCATGACTTTTCCGCGAAAACAATCTTTAATCAGTGCCGTTGAAACTGTTATCACCGCGCCCGAACCGACCGCTTGAAAAAATCTGCCCGCCAATAAAAAATAAATGTTTGCATATACTTGATTTGCCCGCAATATTGTGGTAGAA